>CAYZSM010000014.1:0-8419 GCA_964481105.1 uncultured Candidatus Saccharibacteria bacterium
CGAGGGTTCGAATCCCTCATTCTCCGAATCTAACGACAGAACTAAATGAAAGGCATGGCTGTGGTGCCAAAAAGTATTACTGATCTTGAGGAACTCAAAGACTATTTAAGCAAAAAGACCCCGAGGATAATTACTATTGATGGTCGAGATGGGAGCGGCAAGACACATCTCTCTCGTCAGCTACACGAAGCATTGGGAGGTACGTTACTGTCAGAGGACAAATATCGTTCAGCTAGTCTCAACGGACTATTTGAATTCGACAGACTCAAGTTGATACAGGATATTGCAGAGGGCTTGGACGTACAGCCAATAATACTGGAGAGCTGCTTTATGCTCATAATTTTAAAAAAGCTAGGTTTGAAACCAGATATATCTGTGTATATTAAAGCCCTATCAGCAACTACTAACGAATGGAATGATGAGGATGAACTAGCGGAAGTAGAAACTAGAGATTTGGCTATTAAGAAAGTAATAGACTTTGGTAAATCAATTGGGATTGCACCGTCTAACTTTCGACTACAGATGATCAGTTATCATTACGACTTCTTGCCTCAGGATAATTCCGACGTTGTATACCTAAGAACAGAGGTCTATGATCCGCCACATGCCCATAAGCTCTAATTTAATTTGTTTCCAAGCGGTCATATCCATGCCTACCACAAACTATAGTCTCTCGGACGCAGTACCCGACGAATACCCATGTGCCCGGTAGGCATGTCGATTAAGGGCAAGATCTACTAATCGAGCAGTGTTTTTTGTCATAATAGGCTTTAATACGGTGTAGCTTTCTTTGTGTGCGGCAATGAATTTTCCTTCTCCGTCACTATTTAAATAGCCCCCACTGCGTCGCCACAAATCCGAGCTAAGTTGCGTGGCTCTTAGTATTGCAAAGCCTGCGAATTGTTTAATAGCCCTTCCGGCCTGTATTTTTTCAAGTAGGTCTAGTTGCGCGGCATAATCCGTAATATGCTCGAGTGCCCATAAACCGTTGTCTATGCCGCGCCGAATACCTTGATGGATGTCCATAATGTTGTGCCCCCGAACGTGAAATGCACCAGGATCTAGCCTTCTATCATCAGGTTTTGTATAGCCCATAACTGCAGCCTCATATCGGGGAAGCACACTAAGCTGCTTCAGATCTGCCGCCAGATGATCTTTTGTCACTGCAGTTGGGTCAGTTGTCCTTGTAAGTTCGGCAATATCAAGCAACGCAGGTGTAAATTCTGGCAGCGCACTTATTACTTGAGTAGCTCGCATACTAGAATAGTATTCCTGGATTTATCAACACGCAAGCTTAAGCATAAAGCCTCCGACAGCGGTTTCTTCCCTTACTGTTTTCACTATTTACCACATCGTTATCAGTTCTAGTTTTATCTGGTCTAATTCATTCCTAACAATCCTACTATATTGCTGCTTTGTAAAGTTAATGCTACTATTAGCATCAGCTATTTTTTAAACTGGAGTATTTATGGAATTTGGAAGAAGTCGTATTATTGCAACTGGTCTCACTATTGCAGCTGGTGGTTTTGGATTGGCAGGATGTGCTACTACCTATCATGATAGTGACGGCAGAAGCCATGTTCCGCATTTTAATAGAAACGAGCTTGTAATACCGGATCCCGACCGTGATACTACACTTGAAATATATTGCAAAGGCACAAGTCTTGATATAAACGACAATCAGGGCGATGAAAATATCTATCGAAACGACCCCGCTTGCTCCGATGGTGTTGTAACTCCTAGTGATATTAAATAACACTTCTGGCACTTGACTATCAGTTCCCTCAAGCCCAGCTACAACACTTTTTGCCTTTCGCCCCCCGGAAAGTGCTCTTCGTCAAAAAGATATATTGACGATGGCGTCAATTTGTACAGGCGATGCTCGGTTTTGCCGGCCATAAAGTCTTCAACCCACGCAGGGTCGCGCTTAAACTTTGCGGCGTAGCGCTCCGCAATGGCGCGGTTATCCAGAGGCGGCTCAAGCATCTCGGCACTGCCCTCTATTTGAATGCCGATGACCGGTGTTCCGATTACATTTTGCACGACAACCGCGCCCGCCACTTGAGCGTGGTCTTTGAGCTCCTGGCTGTGACGCCGGGTGGGCAGGCTTGCCCAGTACAGATTTTGCTGATCGTCGGCTACAAATCGTACCGTACAGACCCACGGCTGCTCGCCGGCCACCGTGGCCAGCTGCATGGTGGAAAACTCCTCTAAATAACCTGTCGTAAACTCCTTGGCCGTTTTCATAGGTACATAGTAGCACTGCCGGCTTTAGCCGCACATCTTAAGCGGAGCTAGAAAGTCGGTTTGTTGGCCATTGTAGCTTGGGTTTGGGCGGCTGGTGGATTCTGGCCCCCGGTCGCGACATAGCTCACGCAGTCTCCCTGATTTTTGAACACACCGAAGGTTTTCCAGCCATCTTTTTTGCAGTCATCTTTGTTCAGTGGTGAGGTTGGAGAACCAACGACATCGCCATTGACGCTAATATTGTCGATGTTGATCGTGCCCGGCGTGCCAATGGTGCCGCCGGCAGGCGTGTCAGTACCCTCGTCAAAAATGATCGACAGATCTTGCAGCGTAGCTGTGGAAGGGTTGGTGATATCAGCTGCGGTATAGGCAGCGGCTAACTCGGCAGTATCGAAGACTACATGCGTCCAGCCATTACCAAGCGAGGTTTGGACGCCACCGGCACAACCCAAGAAGGCCGTTCCCTGATTGGTTTGGACATTAAACCGGGGCGCTCCGGCACCGCAGTGGCCGCCGTTTTTATAGTCAAAGTTAAGCTCATTCAGGGCGCTGAGCGGTCCGCCTTCCAAAGAACTGATAATATCAACACCGGCGGCAGCACAGTTACTGGTGGCTCCAAGCTTTTGAAGCATAATTGAAGGTGACGGATTACCGGTGCTGCTGTCCCATTTAGCAGTTACCGTATCGGTGCCAGCTGGTCCGCCGCACTCAGTGGCCGTACCAACAAATTCAAATGGTTGCAGCCGAAAAGCCGGCGTGGCCGCACTAGCCGCCACAGGCAACACAACGGCTCCAATAAAGCCGACCGCCACTGATGCTAGTAATACTCGTATCCTCGTTGTTATTGTCATAGGCACTCCTTATTTTTTATTTGCACCCTTAATTTTGGCACAAGCGTTTATAGTAACGGAGTCCGAGGAAGCCTTCTATTACAAATCTTACATACAAAGAGACGCTCGTTATGAGCGTCTCTTTATTGGATTGGGTTACCCCTTCGCTTGTTTAGCGAAGTAACTACTACTGCTGTACGCGAAATTTGAGGCGTAACAGGTTTGCAGCATAACCGGCAGCGGTAACAACTGCACCGATCAGGGCAATATTGCCAGCACCGGTGTTCGGCAGCGTTTCCGGCAAAGCCTGGTCAGACTTAACGGCAGTGCTAGGAACAGTATTGCTAACCGTAGTCTTGGCTACGGTTTTACAATTGGAGTGATCAGGATACTTAGCATAGTTGTCCTGATTACCACTGTTATCTTTAACGTGGCAATCCTCGTGCTCTTTTTCCTGCGTATCTTTATGCTCGTTTTCAGTTTCTTTCGTAGCTTTGGTGTTGTCGTACTGGTTACTTGAATCGTGCTTTTGCTTGTCCTTAGACTCATTTTCGTGCTCATGCTCATTTTCATGTTCATGTGACACATTAGAGCTATTGTAGCTAGGCGTGCTTGGCTGGCTGCTCGCATACTGTGCGAAAGCCGGGCTCGACATTGAAACGGCTAAAATAACGCCGCTTACAACGCTTGTACTAATCAGTGATACTTTTTTCATCATTAACTCCTTCTAAAACTTCTCGGTTAGGTCTCCACCCAAGTTACCTATTATATTAGCATAAGCTGTACATTTTGTCAATATCCTCGTGCTCTTGAAATTTCTATTTCTCTTCATCTGCTACCCCCTCATTTGATCATGTATGGAGGAAGTATGGAGAACGTATGGAGGATGTGCACCCATTGTCTATACATCCTCCATACTTCCTCCATACATGCCCTCCAGCAAGAGTGAGATGAATAAAAATTAAGACCAAGAATGATTAAAATTCAGAAATAATTATTTAATCATGATGAAATAATGCTTAATTTTTTGACAATTACTATAGTTAAGGACTAAATTAAAGTTATCGTAATAAAGGGAGCAGTTATGGGACCACAAAAAGTGTTAAAAGACCTGTTGGAATTAACCTATAACGAGCTGGAGGACCTCAATCATAAAGCCCGGGCACTGAGCGATCCGGCCAAAGCTAAGGCCGCGCACACCGATACCCTGCAAAAGGAATCGCGCGTCAAGGCAGTGATGGTATGCTTTTGCGACCTCGAGGGCCGCTTGCATGTGCTGGATTACGACAAGGACTTTTTGCTGAATTCGCTGGATAATTTAACATTTGATGGCTCCAGCATCCGTGGTTTTACCGAACTACATGAATCCGACTTGCGCTTGGTGCTGGACTGGACCAGCCTGACGTGGCTGCCGGCTGACGTGTTTGGGCCTGGTAAAGTGGCCGTTTTCGCGAATATCGCTACCCGCGAGCTTAAACCGTACGAATCGGACTTCCGTGGCCGGTTGCAAAATTATGCCAACGATTTAAAAGCTTCTCAGGGGTACGAAGCCTTTATGGCACCGGAGTTAGAGGGCTTTTTGTTGGAGGGCATTGACGCTGAGCAAAATTACGATAGCCGCAACGGTTTCCAGCTGATTACCACCGGCGGCTACTTTCACACCTTGCCGCTTGATAAATTACGGTCGTTTATTGATGCCACGGCCGCCGCTCAGCGAGCGATGGGCTTCCGCAACGAAAAAGATCACCCCGAAGTTGCGCCCTCACAGTTTGAAATCAACTTTTCCTACACCGACGCAGTGCGGGCCTGCGACCAGGTGTTGCTGTACAAACTGGTGTGCCGCCAGGTCGCCCACAGCATGGGCATGACCGCCACCTTCCTGCCCAAGCCGATTCAGGGCCTGAATGGCAACGGCATGCACACCAACTTTTCGCTGGCTAAAAACGGCAAAAATATCTTCCATGACAAAAAGGGTCCTGACGGTCTGTCGACTGTGGCCTGGGATTTCATTGGCAAACTACTTAATCGGGCATCTGAAATTTCCTTGGTGCTAAACTCCAGCGTCAACGCCTACCGCCGGTTGGATCCGAATTACGAAGCGCCCAATCAGATCAAAGTCTCGGCCAACGACCGCGGTTCGATGATCCGTATCCCAGTCGGCAACGAACGTACCGCTCGCATTGAAGTCCGCTCCGTCGCCCCGGATGCCAACCCCTACCTCTTGTTGTTCACCATCCTAAAGACCGGCCTGGAAGACAAAGTTCCGGCCGCCAGCGATAAGCGCCAGCGACTGCGCTTCTTGCCTAGTAACATTAACGACGCTATCCGTATTTTCCGGGCCAGCGACTTCATGGGCAAAGTGATGGGCGAATCCAGCAAGGAAAAATACATCGCTTACAAGCAGGCTTCGGCCTCCCGCAATCCGCGCGAACTCGGCACCGCCACTAAAGAAGCCGAAATCCTCTACCACCACGAAATCACCAACCAATACCTCTGGAGCCGCTTCTAAAATTTAGGCGGTGGCGCCGCTGTGACCACGGCCAAGGTCGGTCAGCAAGTTGTGTAACTCCTTGGTTTCAACTTTGGTTATGTCGATCTGTTCGTTCTTGGCTACCATTGCGCCCTGAATTAGTTCCTGGATCTGTTTCACATCTTTACGCCACAGATAATTAACCGTCTGAGTATTGTTAATGAAGTGGTCAGACGTCACCGTCAGCGAGCCAAAAAACGGCCCCATGTCGGCCTGAATATTTTTAATGTCTGCCAGCGGCACACTAACCGTTTGCTCCACCTTAAAAAAGGTCCGATAAACAATAGTCAACTTATGCCGGTCCAGCGTAATCGTATCTGGAAACAGCGAGAACGGGAACACCGAATGCACACATACCAGAACCTCTTGGGCATCTTGGGCAACCTCTTTTAGCTTACTGAGTTCCTCTTTACTATCGTCCTCCTTTGACTCTTTATTCTTGGCGCGGTCAGCGCGGGAACGAGTGTGTCGCGCGTAATAATCAAACGGATTGAAATGATGGTACTTTTTTTCAAAAACATGCCGGATGAACTTGGATTTAACGGCTTCAGTTCGGCCGGTACGCCTCAGGGCATAGCGACCCAAAGCCCGAGCCTCCGCCGGACTGGCGGTCATTTGCGGATCGTTCATGGATACCTCCTTTCACCTCCTTACTAGCCTACCGGTAAACGTCTTGCGCGGCAGTTAGCTATTTAACGCTTACTATTGCACCCTTGGGGGGTTATATACCCGATGTATGGCGGATGGGTACCCAACCGCCACCTATCCGCCATACATCCACTACCCATTGGGTACCCAAGGTCTAGCAAGATGCCCCGTGCTGCAGTACAGAGCTTTTGACATTTTAACAAGCTTGTGCTATTATAAAATCATGCCTCGATCACAGGAACCCTCGTTTCCCGGCTCTAGACCTAATGGTCCCGACTTTGGCCACCTTCCTAAAGTAGTAATGGGAATATTCCGTAATGCCGCAAAAATTTCCGGCGCTGCCCCTGAACTTCCAGAGTCCGCATTGTCGGATACCATTCCGAAGATAGATTTTTCGCCGGATCAAGCACCAATTGCTCCGCCAGCTGCGCCTATTGCGCCAGAGCCAGAAGCTGCTCCGCAGCCCCAGCCTCAGCCATCACCTGAACCCCAGCCTTCGCAAAAGCAAGAACAAGAACCCGCAGCTGAACCCGAAGAGCAGCCCAAACCGTATGCTGAAAAACTGGAAACTTTTATAAATTTAGTCCACGAGAAAGGTTTTTCTCCGGGTATTATCCGTACTATTAACAGTATCGAAGCACGCTTAGGTGAAGCCAAGAAAACCACACTTGAGCACACTGCTATTAACGGCGTGCCTCTTGCGGAATTCGAGGCGGCTACCGATGACGCACAAACTGATGTCCTGCTGCGCGAAGGTCTGAAAAAGGACTTGGATAGCAAGCTGAATGACGAGATTGGCCTGGTTAAACTAACTGAAGGCAGCGGCTACAAAGAATCTAAAACCGGAGTGCCGCACCTTGGCGACTGGTTGGAACGGGAAGACCTGAAGAACGCTCCGAAGGAGCTTAAAGATGCTGTACTATTGCATTACGGAGGCTGGTTACTGTGGCAAAAGAGTAAAGTTATTGAAAAATTAGATCAAGATGTGAGTAAACATCCTATCGCCAGTGACAAAGGCGGCTCTAAAAAGGTGGTGAGTGATGCCACAGAAGCTCTGAAAGAGGCGGTTGATCAAGACATTAATGACTTATTTATTGCCCACCTTGAGCGCGGTATCCAAAAGTTGGAAGACCCGGAATTTGAGGGACCCGCCACGAGTGCCGAGCCTGAACCGCGCAAGCGAGCACTTGGTCGCATTGGTCTAGGCAAACGTCGTGATGCCAAGTCAGCTAATACCCTGTCTGATCAAACTGGTGAAGAAAGAAAACTTTTGACTGATTTCTTCGGGGTTGAACAGGCACTGACGCACTCAAGTCGGCAGCCGCAAGACTTTAAAAACGTAGCCGCAGTTATTGACCAATTGCGCGATGACACTGATTTAACCGGCATGGAAGCTAGTGCTCGTACGTATCTAACTAACGAGCTAGTAACCGCCGAAACCGCCACAGCTGTACTGGACGCCTATAAAGCCGCACACCCTGAAGACTTTGAACGCAAAGTACCGGGCAATGTCCGTCAATTCGAAGGCTGGGAACGTTCCCCTGAGGAATTGCCTAACACTCCACCGCCGCCGAATCAGGCACCACCCGCTAATTAGGCTTGGGTTTGTAGCGCGAGCCGGCAGCGATAACTGAATAAGCCAGCAGCGCCAGCATCACTAAGCTGCCGGCGGCGATGGCTATGATGCTGAGACCTTTACTGTTAAGGCCTCCCCCCTCGATGGAAGTAGTTACCCGGACGGGAAATTCTAGGTCGAACGCCGGGAAACTTTTGTCTGTGGCAGTGCCGGCGATAGCTACTTCGTAATTGCCGATTACTGGAAAATTAACGTTGGCGGTTCCCACCGATGAGCTGTTACCGCTTGGGGTTAGGGCCGCCGTTTGGATGATTTTTTCGCTACGTTTTAGGCTGACTTGGCAGCGGCAGTGGTTAAGCGTAAAGGCCTGGCGGCTGTCGGCGAAGGATAATTCCAATTGTGACTCGGTGCCGGCTTTGGGGTTATCTTCCGGCGGAATATGCAGGACGGCCGAAATGCCGTGATCTTCTTTGAGTACGTGGGCGCTGACCGGTTGGCTGGTGGCCAGCACTACCAGGACCAGTGTGGCTAAAGCCAGGCTAGCGGGGCGAAGTAGCTGGATTGCTCGTAACATGGTTGCCTCCTGTG
>CAYZSM010000015.1:0-8296 GCA_964481105.1 uncultured Candidatus Saccharibacteria bacterium
AATTTAAATATAGAGAGTGCGGGGAGAGATCTAGCTCGTTGAACCGCCGGCAACCCAGCTCGTTTCCTTTGGGAAATGAGGCTTGGTGCTCCATCTAGCCCGCCGTGGCCGCGGGGAAGATATTGACCCTTGTCAAGTCCTTTCCATAAGCGGTTAAGCTAAGAAAGGATTTTATGCCCGACAGTAACCAAATTATCCAGTATTTTACGAGCGAATCGGTGTGTGCCGGTCATCCTGATAAAATTTGTGACGCTATTAGCGATGCCATTGTTGACGCCGCTCTCAAGCAAGATCCTAACAGCCGCACCGGCATTGAGACGGTGGCTGGAGCCAACAAGATAGCGCTCTTTGGCGAGATTAAAACTACTGCCGAGCTAAATTTTGAACTGATCGCTCGGCAAAAAGTTCGTGAACTTGGCTACACTGAGCCGGCCTGGTTTTTTGGACCGGATTCGGAATTTAGCAATGACGTGCATCGACAGTCGCCGGAAATTGCCTTGGGTGTGGATCAAGATGGTGCCGGCGATCAGGGCATGATGTTCGGCTTTGCTTGTGATGAAACGCCAGAGCTGATGCCGCTGCCGATTGCTTTGGCCCACGCTTTGGCCCGTCGTATTGATGAAGCCCGCGAATCTGGCGAGCTGGCATGGCTGCGGCCAGACGGCAAAGCTCAAGTAACCATTCGCTATGAAGCGGGCAAGCCGGTTGGCGTCGAAAAGCTGGTGCTGGCGGTGGCGCACAATGAGCAAACCGATGCTGAACAAGTGCGCAAAGAAGCCGTAGCTCACATTATTACGCCTGTTCTGGAGCATTATAAATTTGACCTGCCGACAGATGAGAACATTACCATAAATGGCACTGGATTGTGGCATATTCCCGGCCCGGAAAGCGACGCTGGATTGACCGGTCGCAAAATTGTAGTTGATACTTACGGCGGCTATGCTCGCGTCGGCGGCGGTGCCTTTAGCGGCAAAGATCCCTCCAAAGTTGACCGCAGCGGTGCCTACGCCGCCCGCTATATTGCTAAGAATATCGTGGCTGCCGGCTTGGCCACAAAGTGCGAAGTCGGTTTGGCATATGTGATCGGCCAACCGTTGCCGCTGATGCAAACCATTGATTGCTTTGGCACGGCCACGGTGTCCGACCAAGAACTCCACGCCTTTAAAGAAAAATTAATTGACTGTTCGGTGCGAGGTATTTGCGATACGCTTGATCTCCGCCGCCCTATTTACAGCCAGACCAGTGCCTACGGCCACTTCGGCAAAGCTGATTTGCCGTGGGAACAGATCGTCAAAATTTAGGTACGCTGCTGCTATGCACGCCGCGAGAATATTCGTGCGGTGATTCGGTGTGCTGATCCAGCTTGCCGCGGCCAATAAGTAACTGCAGCCGATCGGCTTTGCTATCCAGCGGCGCATGGAGGTTATCCAGAACTAACTTGCCAAAACGCACGCATTCGTCAATATCATGTACAGCGCTCTCGGTGTTAAACCGCAGGGTTATGGCGGCGTGTTGGTGGCGCATAGCTGCTTGCATATCCTGGAAAACGGCATGAGCCGCTAGATTATTTAAATCATTATGCCCGCGCAGGCCCATGGTAAGTAAAGCCTTATCGGCTACGTCGCGCGGAAATAAAATAACCGGCAGCGGCGCAATATGGGCCACTCGGCCCAAACCGCGATAGACGTTTGGCATATGCCGCTTGACATCTTTAATATTGGGCGGCGTGACTTCGCCTGGTGTACCGTCCTCGCCAATGCCATGGCGACGAACGCGGCTGGCCAAATCTTCGGCTAACTTGGCTCGCACATAACTGGCGCTGGGGGAGATTCCATCCAGACCATTGAGATAGGCGCCTTCAATGCTGCCGAATTCAAAGGCGCTCATCAGCCCTAACCCCAAGCGTCCGGCTTCAACATCGGCCGTTATGTGGGTAGGGTCTAAATTGCGATCGGCCAGGGCTTCGGCCATATCCTGAACACTGCCAAGCGGCCGGTATGGTCGAGCGGTGGTGCCCTTGCCGGTAGTGTAGCGTCCGGTTTGGGCAATGTAGCGTAAGTCTTTACCGTTCATGGGGCCGGTCGGATAATTCCCGAAATTGGCAACGTATATATAGGCCGCGTCGGGATTGGCCGCCGCTGCTAAAGCGGTCTCAATCATGTTGCCCGGGTTTTTATAAGCGCTGGAAAAGCTCGTCGAGGGTTTAAGGATTCTCGCTACTGCCAGTTGTCCAGCATTGAAAACAACGGTTTCATAGTACCGTCCGGAAGGTCCGCGGGTGACATCGTAGGTGTCATTGCCTTCTTTAAAGCGGTCCACCAGTGCTTCATATTCGATAGCCGGGGTGGGTAAGCCATAAATGGGTTCCGGTGCACGGGGAAGCATCTCCTGCTGGTCAAGAGATGGTTGGTATTTGACCTGGTAGAGTTCTGTGGCTCCCACGGGCCGCATTATACTCTAATGTGTCAAATTATGATGTAATATTTTATTAACCGATGTCACGGCGGCGAAAACCAACAAAGCCCAGCGCCAGAATTATCAGCATCGCTACCAGCATTCCGGCGGCGTTCCACCAGCTGTAAGTACCGTTCAAAACGGCCGTTGGGCTGTAATAATGGTACGGTAACAATTTTGCCGGCCACTCCAGCCAACTGGCAAAGCCTTCCAGTGAGCTGAATAAATAACTGGCTAGGGCAATAACTCCGGCGCCGGCACTGCTAACCAGCTTACCAAAGCGGCCGACTGCGACTAACATCCAAGCCAGTGAGCCGAATAGTAGGCCCAAAAGTACGGTCATGGCGGTGGCTGCCACTAAGCGTGTCCAGGCCATGGCATAGTGCGAGCCTTCGGCACAAGCGATCGTTGCCAGCAAAGTTACACCGCCGACGAGCAGCATACTAATAAGACCGGCAAACAATTTAGCCAATAGCAGTCGGCTACGGGAAATCGGCCGAGATAGCAGCAATTCCAAACTACCGCTATCTTCTTCACGGCCCAATAAGCGCCGCGATAAGCTCACCACCAACATGATAAACAACAGCGGCAAGATCAAATAATATAATTTGGAATTTAGGTACCCGACTGGTGACAGAAAGTCATTGCTACCGCCAAATAAAGCTTTGGCACCGGCCGGCAAATTCTGGAGGGCCTTATTCAGTGTTTTAGCTTGATCGCTGATACTGCTGTAAACCAGTATATTAATTGCGATATAAGCACTGATGCCGGCTGACCAGCCGATAATCGACCAACGACGATCCCAAAGATCCCAGCGAATAATTGGCATCATACGGCGTCTTCCTTTTCATATAGTCGTAGGAATTCATCTTCCAGATTGACTTCATGTTTTTCAAAGCTCCTTACTTTGTGCTTGGCCAAAACGCTAAACAGCGGTTGCAAATTGCCTTGGAGTTGCACGTTGACGGTGTGTTCGTTCAGCTGGCTGACCTTGGCTTTTGGTAAGGCGTGCAACTGCAGGAGCGGCGCTTTGTCATAAAACGTAATATCAAATTGATGAGCAGCCAGTGCCTGGATGGCGGTGATGCTTTGCTCAGTGATCAGCCGACCTTCTTTAATAAAGCCGATCCGGTCGCACATTTTGTTAACTTCGGCAAGATCGTGGCTGCTCAAAAAAATTGCCGCTCCGCGTCGCTTGGCGGTTTCGACGGTAACGTAAAAAGTGGCTTGCATTAAAGGATCAAGCCCGCTGGTTGGTTCATCCAAAATCAGAACATCCGGCTCGTGCATCAAAGCTTGGATGACGCCGATTTTTTGACGATTACCTTTGGATAAACTGCGCAGCGGCTTATCCAACTCGGCTTCAAATACTTCCACAAGTTCCTGCAAATAGGCAGGGTGCTTCAGTGGTTGCAATACGCCCATATAGTCCAGAAATTGCCTCCCGGTAAGGCGCTCATAGAGCACCACCTCGCCAGCCAGATAGCCGACGGAGCGTTTAATGGCTACGCTGTCTTGCACCACATCGAGTCCCAGAATTGTTGCTTGGCCGTCGCTGGGCTGAATAAAGTTGAGCAGTGTACGAATAGCAGTACTCTTGCCAGCACCATTCGGACCGAGAAAACCGTAAATTTCGCCGGCCTGAACTTGCAGACTCAAATCCTGAAGGGCGTATTTGCCGCTATGCCCGTAGCGTTTACTTAGTTTTTGACAGTCAATAACGGGTAAGGTAGCCATATTGAGCAGTATAGACCACTTGTGGAAAAATGGTTGTGCCTAAGGAGTAAGTTAACTACAATGAGGAGACTACTAAGCACCGATCGATACGATAAAGGAGCATCAATAATGCTAAAAATTAATAAACCACAGCTGTACTTGAGTCTAATCGTAGCCGCCATTATTGCTACCGGTTCGGCTACAGCACTGGCTGCTAAGGGCAGCGACGGCGGATCCTCAGGATCTGGCAGCAGCTCTACTTCGGCATCCACCGAAACTGAAGCCAACGACACCAACAAAACTGAGACTGAAGCCAACGACCAGCCAGGTGTTCATGAAGCTAATGAAACCGGCGAAGTCAGCTCAACCGCTGAACTGCATCACCGCGGCGACAATTTGCTAGCGGAAGCCAAGAAAAACCATGCCGATGACAAGAATAAAACCGATGCTCAGCGTCAAAAGGTTTGTGAAAATCACAAGCAGGGGATTTCTAACAAATTTAATCACATCGTTACCAACAGCCAGAAGATTCAAAAGCGCATCGACGATATTTACGCTAAAGCACTGGCCTTCCAGCAGTCCAACGGCACCACACCAGATGGCTTTGCCGATTTAACGGCTGCCGCTGATACCGCCAAAGCCAACGCTGCTGCATCAATTACCGCATTACAGGCAATTACTCCGACCATTGATTGCAACAACACCAGCGTGGCCAGCGACATCGCCACCTTCAAAGCTGCTGCGCAGCAAACCCGTGACAATCTTAAGGCCTACCGCACGAGCGTCAAAGCAGTATTGAAAGCATTAGAAACCGTCAAAACTGAAGCCAACGAAGGGAGCAACTAATGAGTTTACGTCTAAACCAGCAAGGTAACACTCTCATGTTAGTTTTTGTAGGCATTGCCGTAATTTTGGCTGTCGGTGTCGTGGGTTATCGGATTAGTCAGGGTGACACGCAACTTGCCGGCAACGCACCAGTCAACTCCAGTAAAGCGCCGAATACCATCAAAACTACCGCCGATCTCAAAAAAGCCGATAAATCGCTGGATGCCACACCTATCGATGGTGATGTCAATCCGAACCAGCTAGATGACGACCTGAACGCCGTCCTCTAATAATCCAGTCTACTCATTAAAAAAATCGAGATCCTGTAGCTCATCTGGCAAAAAGCCTTTGGGGTGCTGGAAGTTGGCTTGCCATTTAGTGCCTTTGCCGTACCCCAGATCTTTCATGAGTTTGGTTGGAGCATTACGCAAATGCAGCGGCACCGGCAGGTCGGCATGAGTCTGGGCAGCATTTTTAGCGCTGGACATCGCCTCCGTAACTTGGCGGGATTTGGGGGCTTTGGCCATAACCGTGGCGCAGTGAAACAGATTGTATTCGGCTTCCGGCAGGCCAATACGCTCCACAGCTAAAAATGTCGAGACTGCCAAATTGAGGGCTGCCGGCGCTGCCAGGCCAATATCTTCAGAAGCAAAAATAACCATGCGTCTGGCAATGAATTTCGGATCTTCGCCGGCCTGCAACATGCGCGCCAAATAGTATAGTGCCGCCGTAGCGTCACTGCCGCGCATGGATTTAATAAAAGCGCTGATAACGTTGTAATGGTATTCGCCTTTTTTATCGTAACCCGGTAGGCGAGTTTGAGCAGCAGTCTCCACTATGTTTGGGGTGATCGGCTTGGATCCAGCCAACTGCCGGGCAAGTTCTAGATTGCCCAAAGCTATCCGGGCATCGCCGCCGCTCAGTTCAGCCAGTAGGTCAATACTGGCAGCCGGCAGCTTTTTAGCGGATAATTTTTCAGCCGAGGCTGCTTTTTGCAGGATTTTGATAATTTCGTCTTTGGTCAGTGGTTCTAGCACCAGTACCCGGGAGCGGCTAAGCAGCGGATTTATTACTTCAAAACTGGGATTTTCGGTAGTGGCACCAATCAAAATAATCGTGCCGTCTTCAACATGCGGCAAAAAGGCGTCCTGCTGGGCTTTGTTGAAACGGTGAATTTCATCGACAAACAATATAGTTTGCATGCCCAACCGCTGGTTTTGCTCGGCCCGCTCAATTACTTTCATGACGTCGGCTTTGCCGGAGGTTACAGCACTGAGCTCCACGAATTCAGCACCGGTGCCGCGGGCGATAATCCGCGCCAAGGTAGTCTTGCCGCTGCCCGGCGGTCCCCAAAGTATCAAACTGGTGGGCTGTTTTTGCGCAATAATTTCGTGAATAATCTTGCCGGCCCCCACCAAATGCGTCTGGCCGACAATGTCGTCCAAACCTTCCGGCCGAAGCCGCTCAGCAAGGGGGCGGGTATCCATTCTTTGATTATAGACTACCGAGCTTAGGAAGAAGTATCCGCCAAAAAGTTACGTACAGCGTGTTCCAAAAATGGCGGCAAACGCATACCGATTTTTTCTAGCTGACGACGATGTGTCTCGTAAGCATTCCTGACATGCTTTTTAGAAATTCCGGCCGTCTTCCAAACGCTTGCTGGGTCGGCTTTGAAATTTTTAACTACTTCCAGCGCCTGGTCAAAATCACTGACGAAATGTACTATATTTTGGATCCACTGACGGGGCGGTGTAATTTCGCCATTTTTTCCTTGAGCCGAAATAGCTCCAAGCAGCTGTCTGTAACCATCGTACATGCCACTTTTATTGACCACGATAACGGGGGTAGGTAACACTAGTAATAATTTGCGGAAAACAATAGAATTGGCCAATTCTACGACTGTACCATGTCCCCCCTCAGTGTCTACAGGAATCGTAGAATATATTTCAAGGTTATGTTGCCGGGTTAAAAGTGCCGAAGTGACGACGTTCATTCGACCGTCAGCATTTTTGTTAACTTCATCTTGACCCAGTCGCTCTACATCAATGCCGGCTCCAATGCTAATCATGCCTCGCTGCCGAGCACCTTCATCAGCTAATTTCATGATACCAGAACCATTTCCATGGACGACAGCTAGATATTCAGGCTCTTCAAATAGGTCAACTAGGCCGTCTAAAAATCGACCAATACCGTCCTTATGACGATCGGCTACGTCTTCACGGCGGGCTCCAAAGATAGCTACTGACATTTCCAATTTATCAATTCGCTGACTGACACCGGGCTTGACCCACAAACCACTGGGGTGGAATTCTCGATAGTCACCATCTTGCGCCCACGCAATACCGATACCCCGACGACTTAATTCCACTAGTCCGGATAACTCCTCGCTGGTTATCGCTTCACTTCCATCTTCGTGGAAGCGTTCAAAAAGGATAGCTCTGGCATCTCCACCACTGACTAAACGATTAATATCTTCCAGGCGAATTTGTTCCATAACCACAGTATCTGTACGATCTCCCGCCATTCCTAAATCTTCAATCAATGGCTGTAAATGCGTCAATTTGTCCGGTATTCCCCGGGCGGCATCGCGCAGTGCGTCAACAGTATTACGGGTATTCAACTTGGCGCTGCCGGTTTCTGGAACTAGCTGGATGCCTCGTCGTGTTAAGACGCTGGCGGCAATAGCCGGGTCTCTAGTAATTTCAAAAAGCGCTTCCCGGTTAGCAGGCTCAGCGGTTTCCAAAGCTTGCAGTGCAGTGATGCCATGAACATGACGCTGTCGCCTGGCTTCCCGAGACATTCTGAACCAGTTGGTAGCACCGTGCGAAATACGTCCAACCTGGGCCGAACGATAAAGTTCTATAGGAATATGAGTATTGCCATATGTTGGTTCAGGCTCTCGGGTAATGGTGTGGGGAATACGCCAGAGCTCAACCTGACGGTTGCGGTCATATTCTGGAAGATGTTTGCCCACGCCCATCAGCCGGTTTGCATCAAACAATGCCGCGCTCGGTAACTGTCGCAGGTGATCATTTACATGATTCATGACTCGCCAAAAACGCGGGCCAGCTGAAAGACGAATACCCCCGAGTAAAAAGTCAGGCAAGGGTTCATCAGGTTCTTTATAAATATGATCCGAATCTCTTGCTACAGCCGCTCGTCCCTCATGCAAAAGACCGACTCGGGCTTCTGTTGAGCCGAGAAAGTAATCAGTATTAAGAATAAACTCTAAATGACTCAGCGGTACATCAACCGAGCCGTCATCATTGACTTGAAAAGAATTTTCGCTCTCGCTTTCCCT
>CAYZSM010000016.1:0-6029 GCA_964481105.1 uncultured Candidatus Saccharibacteria bacterium
GGCCGACAATGATCGCTAGTTTGGGCGGCGGCCGAAAGGTCGGTAAAGCAGTTGAGCCAGGTGCTTGCTCCAGAGCCGCTATCACATAACCGGCCGCTCGCAGTTCATCCAGTAATTTTAATAAATCGTTGGTATGGTCCCACGCCTGCAACGTTTCAGCGCCGAGCGCAGTTTTGTGTATATCCCGGTCAATTTTCGCCGCCAGATGTGGTAATCGCTGATCTGTTTCACGAATAGTTTCACGCTGTGGGTAAGGGGAATAGCCGCTTATCCATACCTTACCCACTCCTAGACCTTCAGCAGTACGTAGTAAGGAGCCGACATTGTGACTGCTGCGCAAATTGTGGGCAATTAGTACTATTTGGGGCGTATCGGTGGCCATATCTAACAACTATACCGTAACTCCACGCTTATGCTTTATACTGAAGGGAATATGAGCCAGGATGCCCGCCTCGATGAAGAGCACGCCACGCAGCGTCGTGCCCGGATTTTGGGCTATGATTACCTAGATACCTCAACGGCCGGGGAAAAGGCCCTCTATCGGGAATTGTTGCCGGTTCCTCAGCTGTACCAACTCCGGGTTATTCCGATACGTATGGACCGCAGTAATATTCTGTTTGGAATTACCACCACCACGGCACCCCAGACTATCAAAGGACTGCAGCAGCGCTTTATTGAACAGCGAGTGGCTTTCACAATTATTTCGGATACCGGCTACCGGGAGTACATGAAGCTGTACGATCCGCCAAAGCAGGTGGTGTACCAGGATATTGCCGTCAATCAGACCGGCAATGCTGAGCGTGTCGAACAAATTTCAGAAATCCTGGACCAGGTGCGGGCTGATGATATGCTGGCATATTTGGTGACTCAGGCTCACCGCTTGAATGCCTCGGACATTCACTTGGAAAATCAGGTCAATCAAGTCAGAATTCGCTTCCGTATCGACGGCATCCTGCATCCGATTGCCCATGTCAGCTTGGAAAAGTATCGTATTTTGATGTCCGCGGTCGCCAGTGCCGGCAATGTCTCCACCGGTGCTCACGAAGCACAGCAAGGTCACATCGCTCAAAAAGTCCAGATGGCCGATGGCAACACCGTTGATATTAATGTGCGCCTGGAAACAGTACCGACCATCAACGGTATGGATATGGTGATGCGCTTGTTTAACATGGACGCCTCAATGTACACCCTGGATAAGCTCGGTTTGTCGCCATCAGAGCGGGCGATTGTTGACGATATTATTGCGCGGCCGAACGGCCTGGTCATGATTGTCGGCCCGACCGGTTCCGGCAAGACCACCACCCTGTATTCCATACTAAATACCCTCAACAGTGATGAGCGCAAAATTATCACCATTGAAGATCCGGTTGAGTATCAGTTCCCGGGCATTACTCAGATCTCTGTTAATTCCAAAGAGGGCGGCAATGACGGTACGTTTGCTGACAAACTTCGGGCCGTGCTGCGGCTGGACCCCGATATTGTGATGGTCGGTGAGATTCGCGACCTCGATACCGCGAAAACTGCTTTGCAGGCAGCGCTGACTGGCCACTTGGTGCTGGCAACGTTCCACGCTGGTTCAGCCGGCGCGGCTTTAACTCGCATTGCGGAAATCATCGGTCAGAACCCGCTCTTTGTTTCAGCTATCCGTTTAGTGATGGCCCAAAGGCTGATCCGGCGGCTAGATGATTCCCTGAAGCAACCCTATACTCCCACAGCCGCCGAGGTGCAAAAAATTCAAGAAGTTGTTGCGAGTTTACCCGCTAATGTCGAGCGGCCACACTTAGAAAGTGTCCAGCTGTATAAACCCGGCAGTTCCGAAAGTAATCCGTACGGCTACACCGGTCAGATGGCCATTCGTGAACAGTTCACTATGAGTGACGCCTTGCGCCAGCTCTTGGAAGATCCAAAATCGTATGTCTCGGCCCAAACTATCGAAGGCGCTGCTGCTCAGTCTGGCATGTTGACCATGTTGCAAGATGGTATGCTCAAGGTTTTGCGCGGCGAGACCACGCTGGATGAGCTGTACCGCGTGGTCGGATAAGCCTGTTTTAAGCCGGCGCGGCACGCATTAAGAGCTTATGGATAGCTTTATCAGCCGGGGTGCTGGGGGTATGATTACCGCTTTGCACCAACTGCTCGTAGGCTTCACGCCCCCTTACACTAGCTCGGGAGTCGCCTTGAGTGACAAAGGTCATAAAACTTTCTGGCGCTAAATAATAGGGATTATGGTGCAGGACCCCTTCATATATAAAGACCGGGTGGTTATACAGGGCATTCTTCACCACAGCCATCGGCTCCATTTGCACCGAATATAAACATAGACCGGTAAATTCCGGGTGATCTTCGCCGACCGTATTAACATCGTGCTCATAAATTGCCGCTTCTGGATGATATTCAGGGCGAGCGGCCAGCCAGTCCATTTCGCCTGCGGTGCGCAGCCCACTATAGCCTTGGGCCTTGGCTTCCTCAATAAATCCGATGACATTATGAAGCATGTAGTCGGCAATAAACCGTCCATCGGGCAAATAGGTTGCCTCCATCGTAAACATCCGAAATTTACTATCTGCAACCGCCTGATCAATATCTAAACCGCCGGCCCGTAAGTTAAGCCGAGCATGGGCTGGTGTCTCTTTCGTTACGAATACACAAAGTTCATCCTGGCTAAGGCCATCATCGTAATACTCGGCGAGCAGCTGCCAGCGTTCTTCCGGTTTATCATAAAACACCGAGATATGATCTCCGGCAGTAATGTCATCAGCTGCGCTTAGTAACCCCATTGCCCTCCACTATGGCTATGTGTGTTCCGCGTAGCTGTAAAATAATTCACACTCTTTGAGCGGTCGATCAGGCGTTGCGTACTCTATGTACAGCAGGAATGTATGGAGAATGTCTACCCATTGTCCATACAACTGCCACCCAAGGGGTACCCATGCTTACAGAGCCTATAAACAGCTTGCCTAAGAGGTTAAAATGGTGTACAATCGACCCTTATATGCAAGGTGTCATCCAGAAAATTAATGACCGGTACAAGAAGAAGGCTGTTGTCGACGTTAAAAGCGGCGATACCGTTAAAGTGCACCAAAAGATTCGCGAAGGCAACAAAGAGCGGGTTCAGATTTTCCAAGGCTTGGTTATTCGCACCGATATGAAAGGCAGCCACACTAGCCGGATTACCGTCCGACGAATCGCCAGCGGCGTTGGTGTCGAAAAAAGTTTTATGTTGCACAGTCCGCTGGTTGTACAAGTGGAAGTTACCAAGCGTTCCAAAGTTCGCCGTAATTACCTCAGTTATATGCGCAATCGCACCGGTAAAGCGGCTCGTATGACCGGTATTACATTTGATGCCGCAGCAGTTAATGATATTCATGACGAAGCCGCCGAAGCTGAAGAAGCCAAGTTGCACGAACAAGTTGCCGCCGAAGCTGCTGAGCGCGCTGCTGAAAAAGCTGCCGAACAAGCTGCTTTGGATGCCAAAGCTGAAGCGGCACTCGCCGCCCGCGAAACAGGCGAGACCGGTGAAGCCGCCGAAGCTGCTGACGAAAAAACAGAATAGTTAAGAATTATTTAAGGCGCTGCCTGATAAAATAGGGGTACGATGCTGAGTGTGGGAATTGATGAAGTTGGCAGGGGCTGCTGGGCTGGTCCAGTAGTAGCCGGAGCGGTGCTATTGCCGGTGGATTTTGATGCCAGCGCAATCGACCACTGGAAACTTACAGATTCCAAGCTGCTCAATAAGCGGCAACGCGAGGCCGCCGATAACGGTATTCGGGAGGTGGCATTGGCTATTGGCTTGGGCTGGGTGGATGCGGCGACAATTGACCGCGTTGGCCTAGCCACGGCGGTCAAATGGGCAATGGAGCGCGCCCTAGAGGCCCTCCAGCAACAAGACATGGAGTTTGATGAAATTATCATCGACGGCAATATCAATTTCCTGGTGAATAATCCGAAAGCTCGAGCGCTTGTGAAGGCCGATGCTACCGTGCCGACAGTCAGCGCTGCCAGCATAATTGCCAAAGTCGCTCGCGACAATTATATGGCGGGCATGACGGCCAATTATCCGGGTTATGCCTTTGAAAAACATGTTGGCTATGGGACGGCACTGCACCTGGAACGCTTGAAGTTGCTGGGAGTTAGCAGTCTGCATCGCCAAAGCTTTAAGCCCGTTAAGGCGCTATTGTTGTGAGTCAATTGACTACTACGGAGACGGGTCGCAAGGCCGAAACCGCAGCCCGGGTCTATTTAGAAATGCGCGGTTTTAAGATTATTGAGCAAAATTGGCGCCGACCGCGCTGCGAAATTGACATTGTGGCTAGCAAAGCCGGCGTTGTCCATTTTGTCGAAGTAAAGTACCGCTTTAAAGATGATCAGGGCAGTGGGCTGGATGCAATTACCGCCACCAAGCTGAAACAGATGCGGCGAGCGGCCTGGGCGTGGGTGGATGAAACCAAGTGGCACGGCGAGTATGTACTTTCGGCGGTGGAAATTGCCGGCTCGCAGTTCGCAGTGCTGGGCTTTATTGAAGGTGTTTTTTAATAGCATTTAGGTCGCGCTGGCGCCACGCGGCTTGCCACTGAATAGTCTCAATGGCTTGTTTAACCGGGCGCTCGAAGGCTGGACTCATATGAGCTTCAAAGAAGGCTGTAAACTCCGGTAGAAAGGAAGCGTCACTATAACCGCGGCCGGCATAAATAGGCATCCTATAAAAGCTGAGGTCATTACCAAGATTTTGCTGCAGCCAATCCCAATTGCTGACCAGCCATTCCCAGGTAATCCGCCGGGCATGCCGATTGACGAAGCTGTAGGCGATCCAATAGGGAGCGTCCTGCAAGCGGACATTATCAGTCAAGACATGCGCTAAGGCCCGGTGAATCAGTTCTGGTTGCTCAAAGCCAGTTAGAGCGCCGGCCAGTGTGACCCGTTCCTCGCTGTTTTGGCTGGAATCATGCATCGCCAGCATTTTATTGAAATCCACGTCATTGCCAGTCCGGGCGACTGTGCCATACACCACACTGCGAAGGTCAGGATGCACATCTTCCGGCCGGGTCATGGCTGCAAAACGGCGTTTTGCTTCGGCGACTACCAGTGGCTCCTCGCCGTATGAAGCTAGGCCAAGAATTGTTGGCCGCAGTAAACGATCAAAATGACTATCGTTTTCCTGCTCTTCCCAGCCAAGACGCTCGCGCTGCTTGGTGGTTAAATCACGAATATAGGGTTTCAAGCCGGCTCGAATTTTATCGTCATCCATTACTAATCGAATGCCGCCCAAACCGCCGGTAATAATATCCCAAACGACGGCGCTGTCTTCATTACGGTAGGCGGGTAGCAGTTTCAAGACATCTACAGTGCTCCCATAACCGGCCTTGGCGGCTTCAAAGGCGTCTCCTAAGATACCGAGTCGATCAAGTTCGTTCAGTTTACCAGCTTGGATGGCCGTAGCCAGCTTTTCAAGGTGCTTAGAATCGTAGATTGCCCGGTAAAAACTAGTGCGGTCATGATTAAGGACTACCGGCGGTCCAGTCGCTGGCGGCGCAAAACTTTGTTGGGACTTTTCTAGGGTATCGAGGCCCAAGGGCGAGCTCGGCAGTAATGGAATGGGCCAATGAGCGGGCTCTTTTTTGGCTGCTGGATTTAAATAAAATCGTTCTTGCCGCAGCTGGCCGGCACTCATATCGGCCTGAACAATCGGATAGCCGCTTTGCGAAGTCCAGGCGCTCATAAATTCGCGAACCGGCTTGCCGGAAACTTCCTCCAGAGCATTCCACAAATCGATAGTATCGGTATTGCCATAGGCGTGCCGCTTCAAATACAGGCGCAGGCCATCACGAAAAGCCTCATCACCCAGGTAATGATGGAGCATCAGCAGCACCGAAGCGCCTTTTTCGTAACTGATAGCGTCAAAAATAGTCCGAATTTCGTCAGGATGCCGGACTTCAACTTCAATCGGGTGAGTGTGTTCCAGAGCATCCAGTTTTAAGGCCAAGCCTTGTTCGTCGACGATGAACTGCGTCCAGACTTTCCACTCTGGAAAA
>CAYZSM010000016.1:6039-8279 GCA_964481105.1 uncultured Candidatus Saccharibacteria bacterium
AAATGCTGATCGACGGCCAGATAGCTCATCCAGCTGGCAAAACTCTCATTCAGCCAAAGGTCAGTCCACCAGCGCATGGTGACTAAGTTGCCAAACCACTGGTGCGTTAGTTCGTGTGCGACCACATTTGCTACCCACTGCTTCAAATGCAGCGACGTGTTTTGCGGATCAACCACCAGGGCCTGCTCACGGAAAGTAATACAGCCCCAGTTCTCCATAGCTCCGGCGGCAAAATCGGGGAGGGCAATAAAGTCGCACTTCGGCAATGGGTAAGCAATATCAAAATACTCATTATAAAAATCCAATGTTTTAACGGCGCAGTCCAGGGCAAACTCAGTGTGCTGAATATTATCAGGGGTGGCGTAGGTGCGAACCAGCACACCGTCTTTGGTTGTCGCTTCTAGATATTCCAGCTCGCCGTAGACAAACGCCAGCAGGTATGTCGACATTTTGGGTGTTGTTTCAAAGCTGGTGGTTTGGAGTTTGCCAGAAACTTGCTGGGTTTTAATTGGTGTGTTGGCAATCACGGCTTCAGTGGCCGGTGTGGTTAGTGTTAGGTCAAAGGTTGCCTTGGCTTCCGGCTCGTCAATAGCCGGAAAAGCTTCGCGGGCGTGATGACTTTCAAACTGCGAGGCAATTAGCATTTTATCCTGACCGTCATGCTTGAAAAAACAGGGATAAATACCATTCATCGGCCGGGTGATTTTACCCTCAAATTCAACGGTCACACTGTATTCTCCCGGATAGAATGGCTTATCACTGTGCAAGCGCAGCTCATCGAAACTGGCTTGTTTATTGACGCGTACAATATTGACCGGATAATCACCACTTTTGTCATGTTTAATAGCCGAGGCACTGATAATTTTCAGATCTTTTTGATGGAATGTCAGCCGCTGTGCTGGCCGTCCAACCTTTTTACCGCGAATAGTCACTGAGCCGCGAAACGTCATCTTCTCGCGGTCCGGCTGCAGCCGCAAATCGTAATGCTCCGGCTGAAACTGGTCGTATAAACGCGTAACTTTTTTCGTCATGTACACATCATACCCTAACAGATAGAACGTGACCAAACCTGCTGGGCACTGTCAGCAAGGCTGCCGAGGAGTATAAGTTGCAGATTTTACGGTGGACTGCTATACTATAAATGTTGTCCGGCCGAAGTGGTCGGATTTTTTCTTAAAGAAGAGACTTTACAATTTGGAATAATTAACAGAGAGAGGAGTCCACTATGGACTTAGATATGAAACAGCTGGCAGTGGCTATTCGTACCATTGCTGAAGAAAAGAATTTGCCCGAAGAAGCCGTTAAAGAAGTTGTCGAGCAGGCCCTAGCGGCCGCTTATCGTCGGGATTACGGTGACCGTGAGCAAGAAATCCGGGTGACCATGAACCTCAATACCGGCGATGTTGATGCCTACATCACCAAAGAAATCGTCGATACAGTCGAAAATGAGACTTTTGAAATTAGTCTGACCGAAGCCCAAGCCCGGCGCAAAAATGCCAAAGTCGGCGAGACCATCGAAATCCACGAAAAAGCCGAAAGCTTTGGCCGCGTGGCCGCTCAAACTGCCAAGCAGGTTATTTTGCAACGCCTGCGTGAAGCCGAACGAGAAATTGTGATGGCCGAATACGAAGATAAAATCGGTACCGTTATCAATGCTACCGTCGCTCGCGTGGAAGGGAATATTGTCCGGATTGATCTGGGCAAAGCCCAAGGTATCATGCCGCGCTCCGAACAAATCCAAGGTGAGCGTTACTATCCTGGCCAGCGCCTGAAAGTCTTTTTGAAAGACGTGGAGCGCGGTTTCCGTGGCCCGCAATTAGTCGTTTCTCGTGGCAATAATCAGTTCATTGAATGGCTGTTCCGCGGCGAAGTTCCCGAAATGGAATCAGGCGCTGTCGAAATCAAAGGTATCGCCCGTGAAGCCGGCGTTCGCTCGAAGATTGCTGTGGCTTCGAATGTGCCGGGTGTCGATCCGGTCGGTACTTTTGTTGGCGGCCACGGTACCCGTGTGAATGCTGTAGTTAGTGAAGTTGGCGAGCAGGAAAAAATCGACATTATCGTGTGGGCCGAAGATCCCGTAACCTACATAACCCAGGCCCTTAGCCCAACCAAAGTCGCTAAAGTAGTGCTGGATGAAAAGAACCAAAAAGCCCGCGTAATTGTGCCGGAAGACCAGTTAAGTATCGCCATCGGCAAAAGCGGCCAAAATGTCCGCCTGGCTAGCAAACTAACCGGCTATG
>CAYZSM010000017.1:0-8098 GCA_964481105.1 uncultured Candidatus Saccharibacteria bacterium
AGGGATGCTGCTCAGCAAAGTCTCATCGATATCGAAAAGCGTAGCCGCGCAGCTTAAACTTTTTTGGCGCGGCGCTTTTTAAGAAGTGCTTTGCCGAGGTGGTAAAACGTTGGACCAAGCGTAAAGCCCATGACCCCGATCACGGCTAGTACAATGTAGTGATCAAGGTTAGGAATCTTGGTGCCAAACCAGTAGCCTACCAGGGTGACAGCGACGGCCCAAGCGCTGTCACCGATGGCGTCAAAGATAAAAAATTGGCGATAGTTCATACGGGCAATGCCGGCGACGGCGGGGGCGAAGGTTCGAATAATTGGGAAAAAGTGGGCGAAGAGCATTGCTTTGCTGCCGTATTTTTCGTAGAAATCTTCGGCACGCCGCACATATTCCTGCCGGAAAACCGTGCCGTCGGGTTTGCTAAATAAGCGTCGGCCCCAGCGTTTGCCAATGTGGTAGCCAACATTATCACCAGCGATAGCGGCCAGAGCAACCACGAGTATGACTGCCGTTAGTGAGAGTTTGCCTTGACCGGCGAAAATGCCGGCGCTGAGCAGCAAGGTGTCGCCGGGAAAGAAAAAGCCAATAAACATGCCCGATTCACCAAACACAATTAGCGCAATTAACAGCAAGCCTCCGGTTTGGATTAGGTGGGCGACGTCGAACATGTCCCTTCAGCCTAGCGGCTTTTACTTCCGGCGTCCAGCCTAATCTGTTATACTGAGTGATACGAAAGAGGAGCGTCCTAATAGTTATGTCCCAAGATTCCATTACCCTAACCCTTGAAAATCGTACTGTCACTGGCAAAACCGTCAAGCACTTACGCAGTGCCGGACAAATCCCGGCCGTTATTCACGATCATGGCAAGCCATCACTGCACGTGCAGGGCAACGGTGTGGCCATGCTCAAAGTCTGGCGCCAGGCCGGCAAGCACCATCCTGTCGAGATCAAAACCGGCGATCAAAGCTTTGTCGCCCTAATCAAAACTGCCGAATTCGATCCGCGCAAGCACCAATTAACGCATGTGGTCTTTAACGCCGTCGACAAAAACCAGAAAGTTGAAGCTGAAATTCCCATTCGGCCGCGCTATGACGAAGGTAATGAATCCAGCCCGGCTGAGCGTGCCAGCTTGATTGTTCTAGCTCAACTGGAAACCGTCCAGGTTAAAGCCATCGCTACCAAGCTGCCTGACTTCCTGGAGTATGACGCCGAAAAACTTGTTGAGGTTGGTGATCATGTTACCGTTGCTGATTTGACTATACCGGAAGGCGTGGAACTGGAAACCGAGCTTGACCACACTATCGCGACCGTTTATGAACCAAGCGCTCTAGCTGCTGCCAACGATGCCGCCGGCGGTGACGCCGAAGACGAAACAGCTGTCGAAACCGACACCGAAAGCTCCGACGAAGAAACCGGCCAAGCTCCCGAAAGCATGCCGGGCGGCAAAGGCCAAGATGAACCCAAACCGGCCTCAGTAGAAGCTGCCAAAGAAGACAAAAAATCCGAATAAGCTCTCGAAGCTTGAATTAGCGGATCATTCCATATAGTTCGACAACGTCATTATGCAAGGCAGTAACCTTGCCGTCAACGTCATCTAGCTTTATTTCGACCAAGGATAGACGACGATTTGTTTCGTGCTGTGCGGTTTCTTGATTCACCATGCGTGCTTCTAAATCATCAAAGCGAGGGTTGACAGCGACGTCCAGCGCATCCAGGATGACTTCTCTAATATCACTGAGATCTTGTTTAGTTAATGACATGGAAGATTATTGTAGCACCAAGTTAGCCAGCAGGCTGCAGTAATTAAGGGTTTTTTAATCTGAGTTGCCCGGCTTAGTTATTCTTCGATAAAGCCGCCGGATTGATGCGACCACAGCCGAGCGTACAAGCCGTCTTTTTTTAGTAATGCGGCATGCGTACCTTCTTCAATAATCCGGCCCTCGTCGAGCACGACAATCCGATCCATCCTTTGGATAGTGCTTAGGCGGTGGGCAATTACCACGGCAGTTTTGTCTTTCATCACTTCCCACAGTGCTTTTTGGATGACCCGCTCACTTTCTGAATCCAGGGCTGAAGTGGCTTCGTCCAATATTAAAATTGGGGCATGTTTTAACATTGCCCGAGCAATTGCGACGCGCTGGCGTTGACCGCCCGATAATTTCACACCGCGTTCGCCTACCAGTGTGTCATACGCATCCGGCAGGGCCTTAATAAAGTCATGAGCGAAAGATTTTCGGGCCACGGCGATA
Organism: uncultured Candidatus Saccharibacteria bacterium; assembly: GCA_964481105.1. GTDB lineage: Bacteria > Patescibacteriota > Saccharimonadia > Saccharimonadales > UBA4665 > CAYMUN01. Next base: position 2,244 of record CAYZSM010000017.1, read on the forward strand.
ATTTCGTCGTCGCTGGCCGCCGGTTTGCCGTAGCTGATATTTTCTTTGATAGAGCGGTGAAACAGTAGCGGCTCTTGCGGCACATAGGCAATTGCGCGGCGCAGGTCTTGCTGCTTGATATCGCGAATATCCTGGCCGTCAATTGAAATACTGCCACTGTCTATGTCTATAAAACGCAGCAGCAAGCGGGTAACTGTGGTTTTGCCGCCGCCACTCGGTCCAACCAGACCAATCTTTTCGCCGGGCTTAATGTGTAAATTGAATTTTTCAAATAGTTCGCGGTCACTACTTCCACTGTCATGGTAGTGGAAAGTGACATCTTGTAGGCTGATGGCGCCATTGGAAATGTGTGAAACTTCAGTCGTCTGTTTGTCCTGCACGAGCGGCATCTGTTCCAACAGTTCGGCCATTTCTTCACCATTACCAGCCGTAGCCTCCAGTTGTCGAACATTGTAGTTGCTGTGGTAAATATTATCGATGATGCGCAAGATATAAACCTGAAACAGCAGGTACGGCGCAATAGCCAAACTTCCCCGCTTAATGGCTATAAGGCCGCCAACAAATACCACCATTTGCAGTACGGCACACAGGGCATTCACGATCCAAATATTGCGTGCCATTCGTTGCCAACTGCGAATGAACAAGCTGCCTCGCAAAATATTTATTTGGTTGTAGCGTTTAATTTCACGCTCTTCGGCGGCAAATGTTTTGACGGTTAGCGAGTTGTTAATCATTTCGGCCAGTTCGCCGATTTGCTGGCTTTCTTTAACTAACGCTCCCCGGCGCAAAGGCAAACGCGCCAACGCGAAGCGAACCACCATGACGATTGATAGCAGCCAAACAGCTAACGTGATGAGACCGAGAACAGGACTGAAATAAATCATGATAGCTATGGCAAAGGCGACGGTGCATAGTTGCGGCACAATATCAAAAAATATGACATCATGAAAGGTCTCATAGGTCTTCGCGAAACGACTGGCTTGGGTGACGATTGAGCCGCTAAAACGATCGGTAAAAAAGCTATAATCCTGATGCGTTAAGTGCCGAAAGGAATCTTCATAGAGCGCGTTTTCAACTTCCAGCTGTAAAAGATGCACTCCCTTAATATTAAAAATATAGCACGTGATCATAATCACCGCCTGGAAGCAGGCCGTGAAAACTAACAGCGCAATATTAAGAGTGTGCTCACGAATTAATTGGTTCAAACTAATGGCTATGAATAGGGGAATGACGGTTATTTGCACGCCCTGAGCAATGCCAAACAAAAAGCAAAGTACGGTCAGGCGAGGAAAGCGCTTCCAATAACTCACATAGAGCTTGAGGGCTTTTAAGTTCGGTAATGAACTGGGTCGCTTCATGCCTTTAGCATAACAGATAGCATTACTGACTAGTCTTCATGGATAAAGCCGCCGGACTGATGAGCCCATAGTTTGGCGTAACGACCGTTTTGGTGCATCAGTTCTCGGTGATTACCCTCCTCAATAATCATACCCCTATCGATCACAATAATCCGATCCATATGCCGCAACGTCGATAAACGATGAGCAATGGCGATGACGGTTTTGTGCTCCCAAAGTGCCTCCAAAGCTTCTTGGACTAGCACTTCGCTTTCACTGTCCAGAGCGCTGGTTGCTTCGTCGAGCACCAAAATCGGCCGGTCATCCAAAAAGGCCCGGGCAATAGCAATGCGCTGACGTTGGCCAGCCGATAACTTGACACCGCGCTCGCCTACTAGTGCTTCATAGCCTTCCGGAATCTGGTCGATAAACTCGTGAGCATGCGCTTGTTTGGCAGCCTTGATTACTTCCTCGCGATTGACTTCACGCTCAGCCGCATAGGCAATATTGTCGGCAATGCTGCGATGAAACAGACTGGTATCTTGCGGCACATAGGAAACCAGCTGCGCTAAATCACGCGTATCAATCGGTTGGTCATCCAGCAAAATCTGACCGTCAGGTATTGGGTAATAGCCGAGCAGCAATTTGGTCAAGGTAGTTTTGCCGCTGCCGCTTTTGCCGACGATACCGATTTTTTCGCCTTGGCCAATGCGCAGCGAAATTTCGGATAACACATCCGAATCTGGCGCATCTGGATAGCTGAAGTGCAGGCGATCAAAATCTAAGCTGCGCGTTAGTTCGCGGGCAGGAGCAGTTCGATCCTGGCTATCAAAATATTCGCGGACGATATTTGTGGGACCAAACAGGTAGGCATAGGCTTCCTCAATTCGTGCCAGGCGCAGCGTGAATTCGATAACGACCAAATGATCTCCCAAATATAGGTGGAAAATAGCAGTACTGCCGTTAGGAAAGTGGTTAAATCGGCTAGGCTAATTTGGTGATGTACAAACAAATAAACATTCAAAATGATAGTACCCGGCCAAATAATGTTGCGCACAATAAAGCCTAACGAGCCCCAAAACAATAGCGACCACAAAAAAGAAATGCGTGAGGCGTTCAAGGTTTTCATTTGTTCGTGAGCGATTCGCTTAGTTTCGCGGGCCTCTTTTTGGAAGGATTTGACATTCGTAAAGTTGGCGATGGTGTCAATAATTTTAGCGTTCTTTGTTGACTGCACATCGGTCCATATTTTTTCGTACTTAGTGCTGTTGCGAACGGTGTAGCGTCCAACAATCGCCATTAGTAAAATGCCGGACATAAAAGATACACCGGTTTGCCAGTTCATGGCTGTCAATATGGCGGAAATCGCAACCAGGCTGACAATGTGCCCGGCGTAATCCCAAAACACTTTTTCCAGTTGGTCACGGAATTCTTGGCTAATGGTATTGATGTACGAAGAAATCTTGCCAGTGAATTTATCCACGAAATACGGATACGGTTTATGGATAATTTGCCGGAACAACAACGTTTCAAAGTGAAATCCCAGCGGGTTAAATAATTTCAGGTATGTTAACTCGCCGACATGCCACATCATGTCGTGACCAGTACTGCAGGCTATCAGCAGGCCAACATATATGTAAGCCTGGTGTGTATCAATTGGCTGTGCTGCCAAATTGCCAACCAGCTGACCGATCAGCAGCGGAATAACCGCCAGCAAAATATCGGCGATCATGAAGCTAGTAAAGACCACAACAAAGCGCAGCTTGTAGTGCGACAAATAGCTGAAGAATGATTGTAAGGAATAGTAAGGTTTACGTTTGGTCATAGCGCGCTGCCTCCAGCAGCGGCTTAGGTTAGTAATAGGTTTAAAGTTTGGTTTAGGAAAGAATGTTTATTGAAAGTTCGAAAGTCGAGAGTTTAGCCGACACACGGGACGGCATTTTCTGACTGGGTTGCTGGGATCTGGTACATTTTTGCCGCCTCCGGGTTATGGTATCTGCTGCGCTAGCTGCTGACACCGATTGCTAAATAACGCTTATCATCTTATACTAAAGTGTTAATGAATGCAAATAGTTACTGGAAATAATGGAAGAAGTCCCATTTAAAACCGAATATGATCCTGCCGCCCGAAAATCTCGCAAAAAGCGAGCGGGCCATTTGGGTGTGGAATCGATTAAAGCTATAGAGGAAAAAGCCTCAATGAGTGCCGAACGGTCAGTTGCTTATCGGCAGCCAGCTCCCGAAGCTCATCAACTGCACGGCTCCAAGCGCAGCCAAGAGCACATTGGCCACATGCTGCTGGCTGCTGAAAGTAGCGGTGAAAAATCCGACAAAGCTGCTAGTCGCCGCCAAATTGAAACTATGCCTCGTGCTGAGCTGCTTAGCCTGAGTGAGAAAATTATGATTAACGGCAGCAGCTTGCGCCAAATTTACGAGAGTCATTTAATTGGCGAACATGGTCTGCGGCGGTTGATCATCGAGTATCGCCGGGGAGGTGACTTGGAGAAAGCGCTGCGGGTGGAGGTAATTGAGCGGGAACTTGATTTTGAGCGCGATCCGGCAATGCGTGGCCTTTCGCGCCAGGCCAGCACGCCAATTATGGGTGATGGCAGGTTAGCACTCGACACCCTGCTGAAACACGCTGCCGCCAGTTTGCCGGAGGTCCAGGAAGAAGCCGCTTATTTTAAGGCTCGAGCCGAGTACGAAGCTGTCGAATCTACCCGCCGACACCGCCAGCGCCGTCTAATTGATATTGTGTTGACCACGTCAATTATCGTACTGATTTCAGCTGTTATTTTGTTGTATCTCAGGGGAAATTAGCCGGTATACCGGGAACTAACTATGCAAAAAACAATTCTGTACTACAACTTTACGCCAGTCACCGATCCAGAAGCGGTGCGCCTGTGGCAACAAACCTTAGCTCGCAGCTTGAGTTTACGTGGCCGTGTGATCATTGCCGAGCATGGCATCAATGGTACGCTTGGCGGCGACGTAAAAGACCTGAAAGCATATATTAAGGAAACCAAAACCTATGCTGCTTTCAAAAAGATGGTTTTTAAATGGAGCGATGGCGGCCGCGAGGACTTCCCGCGTTTGAGCGTTAAAGTTCGGCCGGAAATTGTCACTTTTGGCGTGGCCGATAAAATTCAGGTCGACGCAAATGGTATCGTTGGCGGCGGAAAGCACTTACAGCCAGAGCAGGTGCATGAATTAGTCGCTGAACATGGTAATGAAGTAGTGTTTTTCGACGGCCGCAATGCTTATGAAGCGGCAGTTGGCAAGTTCAAAGATGCCGTGGTGCCGGATGTTGCCCACACCAGGGATTTCGCCGCCGAACTGCAAAAGTCCCATTATGACGCCATTAAAGATAAGCCGGTGGTCACCTACTGTACCGGCGGAATCCGCTGCGAAGTGCTCAGCATGCTCATGAAACAAAACGGTTTCCAGGACGTATATCAGATTGACGGCGGTATTGTTAAATACGGCGAGCAGTATGGCGATGATGGCCTATGGGAAGGCTCACTATACGTCTTTGACAAACGTATGGGTACCAAATTTTCAGATAAGGCCCAAGACATTGGCACTTGCAGCCACTGCGGCGCCAAAACTAGTAATTATGAAAACTGCGCTAATAAAACCTGCAACGACCTGATTTTGATCTGTGAAACCTGTGTGCCGGTCCGACAATTTTGCGTCCGACATGACGCCGACAACGCCCTCAAAATGTCGAAAATTTAGTCGATGTCAGTGTCGGCTGTAAAATGCAAAAAATGTAAATTTTCTTCTTCCAGTAAAACGGTACTGACAAAGCGCGCCAAATGAGCTAGTTTAGGTTTCACAAACGGGTCCAAGCTTTCGCCTTCCAGCCAATCGCGGGTTGCTCGATATGCGCCTGCCACAGCGTTGTGATAGCGAGGCCTATAGCCAGGTTCTTCTTGCAATGTATCCCGCGTTGTAGTGATCATTTGGTAGTAGACTGCCCAACTATGAGCGGCAAATTGTGACTTATTAATAGTGTTAGCTTCACGTTTTGTCGTGGGCAAGCTCGTTACATCTTGCACTTCTTCCTCATGCTCCACACGAGACATCAATGTTATACCCAACCAGCCTAATTCGCTGTCTGGCTTAACATAGGGCAAAACCACCGGTAGTCCCAGTTCTTCCCAAATGGCAGTATCTACATCGTAACCGGTTGGCCGGGATCTGTTACTTTTTAGCATCGCGACAATCTACTCTTCAATAAAGTGAATTGTAACACATTTACAGTAAATAACAATATAGATATGCGCTACACTATAGGTATGCAGGAATCATTGAAGGCCAAGCTCGCGGAATTGCCGAAACAGCCCGGAGTGTATTTCCACAAAGACAAGCAGGGCGATATTATTTATGTCGGCAAAGCGGCGGTGCTGCGTAACCGGGTACGGCAATATTTTCAGGCTTTAGGGGGTCGAGATCCGAAAACTGAAGCGCTGGTGGCCGAAATTGCTGATGTCGATTGGATGTGCGTCGAAAGCG
>CAYZSM010000018.1:0-7830 GCA_964481105.1 uncultured Candidatus Saccharibacteria bacterium
TATGATAACCGTGCGAGCCGGTTTTGGTAACTGTAATGGTCTGGCTCTCGCCGGGAGCAATGAAGCCGACATTAATTTCGGGGTCTTCGGTGTGTTCGGGATGAGGATCGGAATCAAACTGCAGCGCCCGAGAGGAGGTGTTTTTAACCGTCAGTTTATCGCCAGATTTTACGGTGATTGTGCTGGGACTGAAGCCGTCGTCACTGTAGGTAATGGTGCTGGCCGCGGTGGCGGTGTCGCTGGATTGGGTATTGGTTGGCTCTTGCGTATTGGCGGTGGCCGCAGGTTTTGTGGTGCTGCTGTTTGAGCTGGCCGGTTTTTTGGGAGTATTATCAGATTTCCCGCCCAGCATGGCAAAGACCGCGCTGGCGCCGATGATTACTATTGCCACGACTGCAATAACTGCTTTATTCACACAAATCCTCCCTACTTACAGTATCAGTATATTCAGACGCCCATCAAGCCGATGATCAGACCCATCAGCATGATAGTGACCAGCTCATGGCTAATCGTCATCAGTGTCAGCATTGGCGGGCGGCTTTCGAAAGCATCATGCGTGATGATGCGAGCGCCGGTAAAACCAAGCCACAACCAAAAAGCCGTGGTCAGCGAATCCTGCAGGAAACTGTCATGGAAAAACTGATTGGACAAGTAGGCGACGTGAGCCAGCACATATGCCGTAATCAAGCTGACTACGACCGTCACAGCAATCGGCTGCCACACCATTCCCTTGTTTTTACTCATATCAATTTTAGCCAGCTTGCTCCAGGTATTGCCGAATACCGATTGTGCGTACCAGATGCTGCCGACAATCATTGAACTCACCATTGCCAGCACCACTGCCAAATAGTTTACTTGTACGTCCATATCTCCGAACCTCCGTTAATTACTGGCATTGTAGTCCAGCGAGGCGCCAGTGACAATAGCTATCGGCAGGAACTATCGAGCAAGTTAGAATTAGTCGATAAGTCGCACTTGGCCCTCGATTAAATATTCCCAAATAATGCCGCTAGCAGTCACTTCACGCCCCTGTCGTGCTGGGATATCAAGCTGTAACTCTGCCTGCCCCGACCAATAGTGCCGCCAAATACTTTCAATCTGCGAAACATCCCAGCTGGCACTTTTATAAGCACCTCGAGCTAGGGATACCACTTCCATGTTAGCCTTGGTTACGCGGTTGAGTTCATGAGGAACGAGTTCGAAACGCTTGACCGAGTTTAAGTTCCAACTCCACTTTTCCGATACCTCCCGGCAGCTTTCCATAGTGCCAAACGCAAAAACCGCCGAAAGCCTACTGGGCAATTTGGGAAAATACCGCAGCCGAACTTGCTCAGCGTCGTACTCTACCCGATATTCATTCATGGCAGTCAGCAAATATGGAGACATTGTCTGGATAGTTGGCTCGGCTTTGGCAAATGGTAAATAAGTAGCTGTGCCGTCTTGGTAGCGTTGCCGCGAAATTTCGTCAAAACCAGCCTGTGTAAAGCCAGCCGAACTAAACGATTTGGCGTAGCGAAGATTGTGGTAGGTTACCGGATTAAGTTGGTTGCAAAAAATATAGAATGTCCGCGGAATGTTTTTCACAGTGCGTGCTCAACGATATAGTGAGTTACATCCAAGAGGTTCGGCGCGGTGTAATCGGCCTCCGGAACTTCGACAGCAACCAGCCCGGTCTTGACCAAAATGGTTTTAGTGCCGGCATTGATACCGGCCTGGATGTCGGACTGACGATCACCGACCATGTAAGTTTTTGCTAAATCCAGATTATAGTCTTTGGCAGCCTTGAGCAGCATGCCGGGGCCGGGCTTGCGCCACTCATTAACCTCGTTTTGGCCGTGTGGTGACATGTAGGTCTTCAGAACTTCGATTCCGCTTGGCGCCAGCGTCGCCAGCACTTGGTCCTGCAGTTCCCAAAAACGCTTTTCATCAAGCAAACCCTCGGCAATTCCAGCCTGATTGGTAATCATAATGATGTTGAATCCATGCTCAGCCAGATAAGCCAGGGCCTCGATTGTGTCCGGAAACAACTTGATTTCCTCCGGTGTATCGATGCGAAAATCCGGCGGATCGACGATCAACGTTCCATCACGATCCATTAACACCGTTTTCATGGATTCATCATACCATTCAGCCACTCGGTGCCAGGATACCGAGCAAGATTATGGTGAGCGCCAGACCGAGTACGATCAATGCTCGGCGACCTAGTTTTTTGATGTGCGAAGTCATTAAATCCGGTGATTTCCCGTGTTGTGATATAGCACTATTATACGCCGCGTTTACTTGCTAGAGATGGGGGTCTTTGTGATTAACGTAGACGGTTGCCACATCGATGGTGGCTTCTACTTCACCGCGAGGACTAAAGGCCGCCGGTACAATCTCAACATTGCCTTCGCCATGCATGTCCTGTAGGGCAGGCACCACTTGGGCAAGATCTTCGATATCGAAATCAAGTGTGTCAGGTTCGGGATTTGCTCGCGCAAGATAGCCCTCGACAAAGCCACGCTCCAGTAAACGACGATTAAGACGCATGAGCCGTGACATACTCGGCTGTGATTCTGGGTCTACTGTTTGACGTTCATGGATAATACTCATAAGGTGTCTACTATACTGCTCTTCACTTGCCTGGTCAATCTGTTTGTACAGTACACATCCCTCCCCCTAGTGGGTGGCGGTTGGGTACCCATTGTCCACCCATTGGGTGGTGTTTGGGTGGCGGCTGGGTGGATAATCGCCAGTAGTGAATGGGTGGGTATTGCGCGTGATGGAGCCGACACTTACGACTGGAGTGGGGTGAATTTTTGGCGCCAGCCGGTGTTGAAGCCGAGCGCGATGGCGTACGGCAGTGTTTTGTCTTTGATAATTCCTTTAGTGGTCTCGGTGTCGAACTTTAAGTTGTCGGCTTCGACGACTTCAATAAAGTGGCGGTAGCCCTCTATATCCGACCAAATTTCTTTTAATTTTGGCGTGCCCAGCCAGGGTTCGCCGGCGATCTTTTTGTAGGTGGCGTACAGCCGAAAAGCGAAAATAAAATACAGCGGCCAGGCAAAGAAGAAAAAGAGTCCGGTCAAGGTGATACCCTCAAGCGTATGCACTTGAAAAGTCGCCACTGGGAACAACAAAACCAGCAAGATCACAATAATCAGCAGTCGGTCGAACGATCGCTTCATCTGCTCCGTTATAGCTAACAAATAGCCCTGTTCCTGCAGTTGCTTTTTCAGTACCTGCTCGGCCAGGGGGCGCATTTTTTTCATCAGTTTGAGCGTTAGCGGCCGGCCGCTTTGTTCATTGATGGTATCCAGCACATAACGCTCAAATTTTTTAAGATTGGATGGTACAGTTTTTCCGGCCGTAATTAATAGGCCGTCTGGCTGTTCGGTAATTAGTATCAGCCCTTGCTGTTCCAAATACGCAACTGTGCCGAAAATTTCGGCTAGGCTCAGTTTGCTATCAAACAAAAAACCAATTTCAGCTGGTGTGAGGCCGCCTGGTGGATCATATTCAGCGACAATTGTTTGTTGTTGCAAGCGACGCAGTCGCTCAGCTTTTTGGCTGGCATGTGCTACCACAATCATCACCAGCTTGAACGGCAAATACAGGAATAGATACAGCGGTACGGCAACTATTATTATCACCAACAATAAAGCCGGTATGCCGCTGATTTCGAAAGCAAACAAATGAGTGTCCATACTCAAATACGTCTTGAATAGGTGTTAAGACGGGCTAATTGACTCGGGTAACGGTGACCTTGATGTCTGAAAAGCTGGCGACTTTGCTGGTGCCGGTTACGGTTAGGGTTTTGGTCTCGCCGGCTGCCAGATCTTTCAAGGTAGCAGTGTCTGATTCCAGGGTTTGCTTGGCAGCGTTCGTGAACGTAACTTTGACGGTCACGTTATGTTTGACGGTATCGTTGTTTTTTAGTTCGACATTAACAGCGATGCCGCTGTCTTTGGCAGCTTCGCTGGTTTGGCCGAGAATAGCAATTTTAGCAATGGCTTCTTTATCAACCTTCACGACAGCGGGTGTTGATTTGGAGGCTTTTTGGGCAGTTTGCAAGGTGTCGTTAGCCTTGTTATTGGACTGGTAGACATACCAGCCGGTAAAGCCCAAAATACCGACGATCACGAGGCATAGCACCATTTCTATTGCGCCGAATCCTTGATTGTTTAATTTTTTCATAGTATTTCATTAACTCCGGTTACATTTAATCTTAAGCATAAGCTTGTACAGTAATAATTGCAACGTGGGAGATTTGGAGAGCGCTATTATTCGGCTATCACTGGCTCGTGACTGGTCCGTAATGGTGTTTCGCGCAAAAACAGCGCCACCACGAAAGCTAGCAATGCAAATGGTATCGCCAGCAGGAACATGTCATGAAACGAACGAATAAAGGCTTGCAGTACGTCATTGGCAACGGCCGGCGGCAAATGCTGCAAGCCAGCGCCGCTCTGGATACTACTGATGTTAATCTTGGAGGCATTGCCACCAGCCGGCAATGACTGAGTTAAATAACCGGTCAGCCGGGTCGTCAAAATAGTACCGAAAATAGCGCCGCCAAACGACGAGCCTAGGCTCCGAAAGAAAGTTGCGCTGGATGTGGCGGTGCCTAGTTCGCGCGGATCGACGGCATTTTGAATAGCCAGGGTCATGATTTGCATGAACAGACCTAGGCCGGCGCCGATGACCACCATCCAGCTGCCCAGCACCCATTCACTGGTAGTCAAGGTCAGATGGCTGAACAGCCATAGCCCGACAGCCAACAGCAAAGTACCGAGAATCGGGAAAATCCGATATTTTCCGAACTTGCTGGTCAGGCGACCGGAAACAATGGAAGCCACGAGTAAGCCGCCGATTAGGGGCAGCATTAGCAGTCCGGATTTAGTCGGTGAGTACCCGCGAACGACCTGTTGATACAGAGGAATATATAAAATAGAGGCGAACATGGCGATGCCAGCTAACAGAGACAACAGCACCGAAACCGTAAAAATATCATTGCGGAACAGCCTTAGCGGAATAATCGGCTCGGCGGCTCGCTTTTCGCACCAGATAAAAGCTCCGGCCAGCACTCCAGCAGCAACTAACAAGCCTACGATTTGACTGGAAGCCCAAGCATAAGTGGTGCCGCCCCAGACTGTTGCCAGCAGCGCACAAACCGAGCTGGCTGACAGTAAAGCTGCGCCGAGATAATCAATCTTGTGCTCGCGGCGATGGACCGGCAAGTGCAGGCGGCTGGCGACTGCCGAGAGAGCGAGAATGCCGAGCGGTATATTGACAAAGAATACCCAGCGCCAGGACAGTGAATCAGTGAGATACCCACCCAGCAATGGTCCGGCCACACTGGACAAGCCAAAAACGCCGCCGAAATAACCCATGTAGCGTCCCCGCTGGCGCGGCGGAATAACATCGCCAACAATGGCCAGCACCAGTGACATCAGGCCGCCGGCGCCAATTCCCTGCAAACCGCGGGCCACGACCAGCTCAGTCATGGTCTGGGAAATTCCGCATAGTACCGAACCGATCAAAAAAATCGTGATAGCTGTCTGGAAGATCTTTTTGCGGCCAAATAAGTCGCTGATTTTACCGTAAATGGGCGTAGAAATTGCGCTGGTTAACAGATAGGCTGTGGCCACCCAAGAAAGCTTATTAAGTCCGTGCAGTTCGGTGGCAATCCGTGGCAAAGCCGTTGACACAATAGTCTGATCGAGCGCCGCGAGCAGCATCACTAACATCAGCGCGCTCATGATCACCATAATTTCGCCGTGTGAGTATGAGGACTTATCGGTCACTTGATTCCTCAAGCGCATTGGCCAGGTCTTTGACCATGGCTTCGACTTCTTCGGCTTTTAACAGCACCAAAGCCGGCCGGTGTGGGCTGCTCAAGATAACCACTTTGCTGCCGGCGCTTAAGCCAAGTGTATTACGTGCTTCCACCGGGATCACCAATTGTCCTTTATCGTTGAGTGTCGCCGTGCCGAGAATCTTGGGAAATAAATTCTTTGTCATTATTTATCCTAAAAGTATTACTTTTCTTACTTTTAGTATATCCGGGTGGCAAGACTTCTGTCAAATATAAACTACCGGCCCCGAAAGGCCGGTAGTTATGTGCCTGGCGCACTTAAACAAGCGAATGCCTGTTTGGTGGCGGCCGTATGTTAATTGTTGTTGCTGCTGTTGCTGCGGCTATTTTGGCCACCGCGCTTGGCGGCTTCCGTTGAGCCGGCAGCACCCCGATTGGAGCTAGCTGACGCCTTGCCCCCGGCGCTCTGAATAGCGCGCTTCTTGGATTCGCTCATATTGTCTGAGCCGAGACCGCGATTGCTGGTGTTGTTAGCCATATTGCCCTCCTTCGTTTAATTAACAGGTTCAATTATAAAAAGAGCTCGAAAAAGCCGCAGTGAAATATGCAGTTGCAGCTATATGCTATTATTGTCAGTCTGTTTTTAATTTTTCGACAATGTAATAATCCGCCTCTTGGGCGACTATTTTTTCAATGGATAATATTTCATGTCCCGGTACGACACAAAAGCGATCCGGATGTTGATGAATTTCTTCGTAGGTGTTAATTGACAGGTTGACGTGACCGCCGCAGTCCAGAGCCGAACATTCACAGATAAATTCCAAAGGCTCCTCTTTAACTGCCGAATCATCACGAAAGTACTGTTTGATGCCGTCTTTAGTCCGCGAATTTTTGTCACGCAGCAGCTGTTCGTTACGGAGCAAGTGTTCCCGGGAAAAGTCGCGGCTCATGGTACAGCCATTATAGTACACCTGCACTCGGATAGAGCGCGTTTTGCTAATTCCAATAAGCATGAGCAACTAAGTACTCTACAATAAATTGTACTTTTATTAATTCTTAGTTCATAATAAACTCTACTTATGGTAGAGAGATCTCATGGACAAGAACCGAATCTGATCCAGTTTGAATACGAGGATTTCGATCTGAGAGATGGCCCGGTCAAGCTGGCTCTAGCTGGTTACGAACTGCATATTGTAGTGCCGAAGCGTGACCTAGGTGAAGCTTGGAATGTGGACTGTGCTGTTATTGATCCCCGCAATTATAATTTACAGAAAGAAATGGGCTGCCAAGGTTTAGCAGACGGTGAAGGAGTGGTTTTAGGCAGAGACGATGCTCACGGCCCGTTCAAATTTCCCGAGAAAGTTTCAAGACGGCATGCCTGGCTATCCAGACGAGGCAACGAGGTTTCGGTGCAAGATATTGGTTCTACCAACGGCACCTACAGAATACTCCCCTGCGAAGATGACAGTCCTACCGAACAAATCATGGCCACTGGAGTTACAGTTGCCGGATTGAGTGTTGCGGCTGGGCGTCCAAATCACCCCAATAGAGACGCATTTTTCATTGATAAGTTGAGTCAGTCCCTTGGTGTATGCGATGGAGTGGGCAACATTGCCGGAGCGGAGGATGCTTCACAGTTGGCAGCTCAGGTGATTTTAGAACGCTTAAAAAGTGTTCCGGTAACAACTCTTAAAGCCCTTAGTCATCTGGCAATGGAGCAGGCATTATTGGCTGGACACAATGCAATTCTCAAAGCTGAGCCTTGTGGCAATATCGCAACTACAGCTACGGCTGCCAAAATTTTTGAAGATGAGCAAGGTGCATCCTACGTGGCAGTGGCCCATGCCGGGGACAGTAGAGCCTACTTACGCCGAAATGATCAATTAGCCTGCCTAACGCTGGATCACGCTTTTGGTATGCCTGAAGATGATGACGTACAGGCACGCCATCTTCAAGAAATCCTGGCTAACGTTACGGATTTATCCAGTTTAGATGCAGTAACACAATACATTTTTAACAATAGATACCAGATCAAT
>CAYZSM010000019.1:0-7813 GCA_964481105.1 uncultured Candidatus Saccharibacteria bacterium
TTTTCGCGTTGACCTCTTTAATTTCCACGCACAGTGATGTAAATGGTCCGGAACTGCTTAGTACGGCCATCGCTATCTTTATAACAAATATCATTGTCTACGCGCTGTGGTATTGGGAAATTGACAGTCCGGGGTTGACCCGCCATCGCTGGTCAAAGCACGACAAAGATTTTCAGTTTACCCATCAAGATCTGAACCATGATTTTCCTGGTTGGCAGCCGCAGTTCGGCGACTATTTATACCATTCGGTTACTAATGCTGTAAACTTTGCGCCTGCCGATACTCGGCCACTAACTTTGCAGGCCAAGGCTTTGATGGCTTCACAGTCGTTAGTGTCGGTGTTTACACTAGCGCTTTTGGTGGCTCGCTCGGTCAGTATCCTCGGCGCAGCTTAATGTCGTAGCTGCTGCTCAGCCTGATCGGCTTGATGTGCTAATTGATCGAGTAAAGCGATCTCTTGCTGGCCTTCGGAAACAATCCGCTCCAGTTCATCCACATGCCGCCGCAGTTCCTCGGCCTGATTACGAATTTGATCGGTCACTTGCCGGGCTTCTTGCTCTAATCGTCGAAATTGGTCGCCTGCTGCCATGGGGGTAATCTCCTTATTTGGTGCTGTCTCTATCATAGTACACCAAACACGCTATACTGGAATTTACAATGACCGCTTCAGCTACGGATTTCACTAAAACGCTCAAAAGCTGGCTCAAGCAGCAACGCCCCAAAACTGTCGGTGAACTGCTCACCGTTTTGGGAGACAAAAGTTTTGCCCTGCTTTTTTTGGTACTGATGATTATTCCGGCCACCCCGCTGCCAACAGGCGGGATTACACATATTTTCGAAATAATTGTCGCCCTGGTGGCCCTGCAATTAATTATCGGCCGTAGTGTTATTTGGTTGCCTCGCAGCTTGGCAAAACGCCAGCTAGGCAAGCAAATGCAGCAAAAAGCTTTACCGTTCCTGCTGCGTCGTCTGGATCAGGCTGAAAAATTCTCCCGACCTCGCTTTAGCAACATACTGCAGCAACGCTGGTTTAAATCGCAACTGGGCTTGTTTGTACTGCTCTTTACAGCCGGAGCTTTCTTATCGCCGCCGTTTACCGGCCTTGACACCCTTCCCAGTCTGGGCGTTGTGTTTATATCTATCGGTATCATTCTGGAAGATATCGCCATAGTCGTCGTGGGCTATGTGGTCGGATTAGCCGGCATTGCTCTTTCGATCACTCTCGGAGCCGGTTTTTTTACGGCAATTACCCATCTGTTCCATTGAGCGATTTTAAGTAGCTCGGCGCAGTTCCCACGCACAATATATAAAACCGGCCGCAAATATAATATGCTGACCAATCACTAACCAAGCGTAGCCAGTAAAATGCGGCACGTAAGCAATACTAATAACACAAGCCGTCAACAGAGTTGCTAAGTTGGCCCAGACGGCTGTGTAGCAAACTCGTCGGCTGCCGTCGCGGGCCGCTAAGGCGTTCAGTGAACCATAGCCAAACAGTGTCGAGCCGAGCATCCGTACAAAAAACTCCACCTCATGACTACTGACGCCAAAAAACAGTCGGCCAATCCACGCCGGAAACACCACTAAAAACACTCCCAGTGCCGCTGTAATGCCAGCCGTGGCCCATAAGTAAGAGTACGTGAAGCGCGGTGCCTTTACTTCTTTGGCGGCAGGATGTTTCATTACCGCCAAGTGTAACACAGCCTACGGCGTAAACAGCTCCACTCGTGCTACACTCAATTTAACTAATAAAGGACAAATCATGCCAACTAGACTAAACCCATACCTGAGCTTTAAAGATAATGCTGCCGAAGCCATGGATTATTACAAAACAGTTTTTGGCGGTAAACTGCTTTCCCAGACATTTAAAGAACTTCATAGTTCAAAAGATCCTGTCGAAGATAATTTGATCATGCATGCCATGCTGGAAGCCGACAACGGCATTGTTTTGATGGCTTCCGATACTCCCGCCCGCATGGAATATAAGCCTGGCACCAATATTAGTCTTTCGCTGAGCGGCGATAATGAAGCCGAGCTACGCGACTATTTCGAAAAACTGTCAGATGGCGGCACTATCACGATGCCTCTGGAAAAAGCGTTATGGGGCGACACTTTTGGGATGCTCACCGACAAGTTCGGCATCAACTGGCTGGTAAACATTTCAGCTAGCACCGCTAATTAGGACTGAGACTAATCGTGGCAAATTGTTCCTGACACGCCTACGATTCTTTAATAAAAGTTGAAGCAACTATAGCAATAAATAGGCTATCATGGTGGTAATGCTTAACCATCAAAAGAAGTCTCTTTTGAGTCAGCTACGGCCGATCAGTTGGATCGGCTGGTTGCTTGTACTGGCCTTTATAGGCACTCAGATTACTACACTAGCATTCAGTGATCTTAGTAGCACCCGCAATGCTAACACTGCTCAAGCAGCCTTTGACAAGCGGTCTGAAGATGTTCACAACGCAATTCAGTTACGGGTGAAAGCCTACATTGATACCCAAGTGGGTTTTCGCGGGTTATATGCAGCTAGTGATTATGTGGACCAGTCAGAATTCCAAAGATATTACCAAACTCTCGATTTACAGCATAACTATCCGGGTATTCGGGCGCTGACTTTTATTTCCAGAGTCGACAGTAATCAACTGCCGGCCTTTGTTGCGCTACGTCGGCATGACACCAGTTTGTATGCTCAAGGTAATCCAAATTTCCATGTTATTAATCAAGCAAGTGCCACAACACATTACATTGTGACCTATAACGCCACTACACCAAATAGCCCTTCCAATGGCACTGACCTGGCGGGCATAACTAATCGGCGCGAGACATTTGAAAAAGCTCAGGTCACCGACATGCCGTCAGCTTCGGCAACAATTGACTTTGCAAAGACCGCTACTACTCCAGCTTCCAAGGGCTTCTTTATTACGGTTCCTTTACACGGTAAGCCAGGTAGCAATACCTGGAATAGTACCGCAACCATCGGATATACCAATATTGTTTTTGACTACAAAGATCTCTTTCAGAATATTTTCCAGGCTGACAATTTACTACAAGGCCTAGTCATTGAAGTTGTTGATGCTGCAAGTCACGATGTTATTTATCAGGCCAATCAAAAAATGACTGCGACTGAATGGATACGGAGCCAAACGCGGGTGCCCGTGGCTGATCGTAGTTGGCTGGTTGCAGTCAGGGCGCCAAGTAATATTGGCATGCTACCGAATCAGCAAAACTTTCCTAAAATTATTCTGGGGTGCGGCGAAGCTTTATCAATCTTGCTGATTGCTTTGTTTGTGATGCAGAGTCGCTCTGGTAATCGAGCATTCGCCCTGGCTAGTGTCATGACTACCGACCTTGCACGCGAACGCAATAATGCCGTCAGTTTGCAGCGGCGCAACCAGGCTATTTTAAGTGCCCTCGGTGAGGGCCTGATCGCTTTTGACCACGAGGGAAAGGTGGAGTTGGTCAATGCTGCGGCCGAACGCTTGCTTGGTTTTCGCAGTGAAGAATTAGTTGGCCAAAACCTGGCCAAGATTGTGGGAGCTGAGGAAGAAGATGGCACACTAATTGATGAAAACAAGCGGCCGATTGCTCAAGTCTTAGCCGATCATAAACCAGTCGTCATGACGCTTAAATATATTAAGAAGAATGGCCAACGCTTGCCAGTGCAGATCAACATTGCACCGATTTTATCGGGCAGAAAAGTGGTTGGCGCAATTGAAGTTTTTCGCGACGTAACCCGAGAACGTGAGATCGATAAGACCAAGACCGAGTTTGTGTCATTGGCCTCCCATCAACTGCGCACCCCGCTGTCGACTATCAGTTGGTATGCCGAGATGCTGCTGGCTGGTGATGCCGGCAAATTAAGCGAAGAGCAAAAGAAATATCTGGATGAAATCTATCGCAGCAATCATCGCATGACCGAACTAGTCGGCTCACTGCTTAATGTTTCGCGGCTAGACCTCGGGACCTTTAGTGTCGACCCAGTACCAACCAATATTGTGGCCTTGGCTCAAGATATTGTGCACGACTTAGAACCGCGGATCTTTGCTCGCAAGATTGACTTCCAGGAACAATATTCATCTAAATTGCCTTTAGTGAATGTTGATCCGAAATTGATGCACATGGTTATCGAAAATCTAGCCTCCAACGCTATTAAATATACGCCTGAGAAAGGCCGGGTAGAGCTGTCAATTGACCGTCAGGCTGATCACTTGGTGATTACCGTCAAAGACACCGGCTATGGTATACCTAAGGCTCAGCAATCAAAGATCTTTGATAAGCTATTTCGGGCCGATAATGTCAAAGCTCAAGATACTGAAGGTACTGGATTGGGACTTTACCTTGTTAAGTCAATTGTGACCTATTCCGGCGGTAAAATCTGGTTCGAATCGGTGGAAAATAAAGGCACCACGTTTTATGTACAACTCCCCATCGGTGGGATGAAGCAGAGACAGGGTTCAAAAGGGCTTGACTGATGGTCTTGCCAGGATGTGATATTATTAGGGAAATAGTATAGAAACACACGAAATCAGGCTTTCGATGACAAAATCAACAAAAATCAACAATTTGCGAACCGAGCGTTTGCTTGGCTACAGTGCTGTTGTGGCTATCTGGATAGTGACCATAGTCTTGGCGCTACACGCTAAAAACACCCTAACGCTAGAGCATTATCATATTAGCAGAGCTGGCTTACGCCTTATTTTAGCCATATTGGAGCTACCGACACTGTTTATTTGGTTTGCTATCCTATTTGCGGCGCTCAGTTTTTATCGCTATGCCCGTCAAATTAAGGGTTCTAAAGAGAGTCCTGGTTTTCGCGCTATAGCTTATAGCTTGACTGCTATGTTGATTGGTTCAATTGTCGGCTCAGTGATAGGCGGTATTCAAACGCTGGCCAGTGAATCGGCAAGTAACCCGCAATTAGTCAAGCAGCACTACATCATAGTCGCTAATTACCTAGCGGTAATTACTGCTTTGGCAACCTATGGCTTCTTGTTTCAAGGAAGTCAGTCACTGCTTGGCTCGCTAAAGCAACGACAGTCGGCTACCAAGAACTATCTAAAGGTATTGCTCCCGGTCGCTTTGCTCGGCGTGCTGTATGTTGGTTTGATTTTTGCGAATTCTAATCGGCGCATGGTTACTGACCCCTTAAAGTCTCCAACCTTTGGCCTGCCTGACCCGCTCATTATTCTGACAGTAGCCGTACCTTATATCGTCTCGTGGGCTATTGGCTTGTTAGCACTAAGGGGTATATACCGCTACCAGGCAGAAACGCCGGGCATTGTCTATAAGTATCTCTTTCAAGGTCTAACAAAAGGCCTGACGATTGTTATCGTACTGACAATTATTCTCCAAATACTGACCCAATTCTCTAATTCACTGTCGGCGGCCAGCTTAGGGTTGATACTGGGCATTATTGCCATAATTTATATCGTCCTGGTACTTGCCCTATTGTATGTTGCGCGGGCAGCTCGCCGGCTTAATAGCATCGAGACCTTAGACATGGATGTATCGTGAGCGCAGCTGTGGCTACTAAGAATTATTACCAAGACGTAGTTACTGTTACCGAAGAGTTCCTGGGCCCAGCTGCCGAGCGTTTTATTAATCGCCAAATTGAGTTCCATTTGGAAAAAGCTCCCAAAACAATCAATCGAGCTGATGTGCTAGTCCTGCGTGACTCTTTGCGGGTGGCTCTTGGTGTGCTGATTAGCGACAAAAGCATTATCGACCAAGCTGTTACCAAATTCGATAATCTAGTCAAAGAATAGGAATCCCATGGACACTACCAGCCAATCCATACTTGTTGTAGAAGATGATCGCTCACTGTCAGTCGCTGTTAGTAAAAAGCTGGAGCTGAGTGATTTTCAGGTGTATGGGGCAACCTCTGTTGACGAAGCCTTGCAGGTACTTCACGACCATAAAATTGACGCTATCTGGCTCGATCATTACCTATTTGGTGACAAGAATGGCCTGGATTTTGTTGCTGCCACGAAGGCCACCGCAGCCTGGCAAAACATACCGATTTACATAGTCTCCAATACTGCCAGCGATGATAAAGTTCGGTCTTACATTAAGCTTGGCGTTACCAAATACTATGTAAAATCCGATCACCGGCTGGATGAAATTACTGATGAGATCCAAACTAATCTTGCACCAGAAATACATGGTGACCGCCACTAATCACACCTAGCATGGCCAAAGCAAAAAAAATTTTGGTAGTGGAAGATGAAAAACCCTTGGCTCACGCCCTAGAACTCAAGCTTCAAAAAACCGGCCATACTGTTACCGTTGCCGCCAACGGCCAAGAGGGTTTGAATCTGATACTCAAGCAGGACTTTGACGTCGTACTGCTTGATCTTATAACACCTGTCATGACCGGCTTCCAGGTATTAGAGAAATTGCATGCTGCTAAAGACATCACTACGCCGGCTATTCTGGTGCTTTCCAATTTGACTCAACCCGAAGACGACGAGCGTGTTCGTAAGCTCGGCGCCCGAAAACTGCTGGTAAAATCTGATACGCCGCTTTCTAGGCTAGTGGACGAAATAGACCAAGTGTAAATTGCCTGTTTCTGACTATGCGGCGGAATGGGTCTGGTTAATGATTTCAATAAAACGTTCGACGGTATCGTTCAGGCGGACTTCGGCTTTGATTATCCACTCTTTAGCGCCGAGCTCAATCGCCTGATGGATTAATCCCGGGTTGCCAGTGTTGCTCACGATTAATACCGGACAGTGCTCCCAGCCGGGAATGGTAATAAAGCGCTGCATAAACTCCAGACCATTTATGGCTTGAACGTCAAAATCAAGCCAGATACCATCAAAATGCTCACCACGGGCTATGATTTCATCGAGTGCGAGGGTGCCATTGGTGAAGATTGCGGGCTCTAGACCGGCCGAACGCAGCTTTAGAGCAATCGCATCTTTAAGACTGCGTTCATCTTCTACCACTAAAACTTTATAGTTTGGGGTTTGCTGACTCATCGGTAGTTACTTTAGCATTTTGTAGCGGTATCGTAAACCAGAAGCTACTGCCCTTGCCCTCCTCACTCGTGAACCACAGATCACCGCCAGAGCGGCGGGCAATAATCCGACAAAGGTGCAGCCCGAGCCCGGTTCCATCCGGAGCATGGAGGATGGCAGTGCTGTCCCGATAAAATTTCTCAAAAATCATTCGCTGATGATCGCGGGGTATGCCAATACCGGAATCGGTAACCTGCAGCATCGCTCGATCCTCTAGCTTAGACAAAAAAATAGTAACCTCCGAATCATCATTTGAATATTTTATAGCGTTGGAAATTAAATTTTCAAACACAAAACCAATCAGTGTGCCATCCAGAAAGATCTCCGGCAGACTTTTATGAAAACTAGTGATCAGCTGAATTTTCCGGAGATTGGCCTGTGCAGTATGTGCCTTGACCGCATCTTGTAACAATTGATGAATTTCGACATTGCGCGGTTTTAAGGTGAGTGCACCAGTTTCGATACGGGAGAGCTGCAGCAATGCTTTTATCAGTTCGTTCATCCTTGTGATGCTTAGACTGGCGTTACCAAGAATATGCAGCTGTTGGGAGCTCAGATCAGTCTTATAGCGCTTAATAAAGAGATCTATATTCCATTTTATGCCGGCCAACGGCGTTCTGAGTTGATGAGAAGCCATGGTGACAAAATCATTTCGGGAACGTATAGAATGCTCCACGGCGGTCTGGTTGTCAATAGCAATGGCCCACTGCGTAGTATGGGCCGTGGGACGGATAAACTGAAACTGTAAGTACTGATCGGAGCTGTCTTCTTGGAGATCGGAATATCGTCGT
>CAYZSM010000020.1:0-7718 GCA_964481105.1 uncultured Candidatus Saccharibacteria bacterium
TATGTACAATTTGGGTGATGATCTTTTAGTGGCGGTGGCCACCGATCGGATTTCGGCGTTTGACACCATCTTGCCGCGGGCTATTCCCTACAAAGGTCAGGTGTTAAATCAGTTGGCGGCCTATTTCCTGGAACGCAGTCGCGATGTGGCGCCGAACTGGCTACTGGATGTTGTTGATCCAAATGTCAGCGTTGGGCATAGCGCCGATCCGTTTAAATTAGAAGTGATTATTCGCAGTGTCTTAGTCGGCAGTGCTTGGCGGGACTATCAAGCCGGCAACCGCACACTGGGCGGCGAAAAAATGCCGACTAATCTCGCAGAATATGATCGCTTGCCGCTACCTATTATTACTCCGACCACCAAGGCCGAAACCGGTCATGATGAAAATATCTCTTTTGCCGAAGCTGTCGAGCAAGATTTATTAACAAGCGAAGATGCTGAAGTGCTCAACAAGTACACCCGGCAATTGTTTGCTCATGGCCAGCAGATGGCTTTGGCCCGTGGCCTGACGCTGGCTGACACAAAGTACGAATTTGGTAAGCTTGGCGATCAAATTATTGTCATTGATGAAATCCACACCCCTGATTCCTCACGCTATTTTTACACCGATAGCTATGAGGCGTATGTGAACGGCGATAAAGCTCAACCACCGCGTCATCTTTCCAAGGAATTCGTCCGTGAATGGCTGGTCGAACGAGGTTTTAATGGCCAGGCCGATCAAACGCTGCCGGAGCTAGATGATGATTTCGTAGCAGCTGTTTCGGAACGGTATATCGAGTTATATGAAAAATTAACCGGCGAAACCTTCGTGAAAGCCCAGAGCGGCGATATACTGGAGCGTATAGAAACAAACGCTAGCGCTTATTTGAAAGCGAGGACCATATGAAACCGATTAATTTACCAATGGTTGATTCTTCCGCCAACTACAGCGCTCTTGATCCGCTGGACAGTCGCTACTACGACACGGCCATTGCCTGCTACCTGTCTGAGCGCAGCCGGGTAGCCTATCAGGCATATGTGGAAGCAGCACTAGCTCATGCTTTGGCAGAATTTGGGGTTTGTTCGCGGGAAATCGCTGAGGAAATTGAAGCTGCTGCCGGCAAAGTCAGTGCCGAAATGGTCGCCGAAGAGGAAAAAACCACCAAGCATGATGTTAAGGCCCTGGTAAACTGCATCAAAGCCCAAATCTCCGACGAAGCGAAGCCCTATGTGCACTTCGGCGCTACCTCATATGATATTGTCGCCACCGCCCTGTCGCTGCAACTGCGCAGTGCTGTCACTGAGTTGGTGCTGCCCCGGCTAATCGAGCTGGAAAAGACCCTGCTGCAATTAACCGACAAATACGCCGAAACTGTGCAAATTGGTCGTACGCATGGCCAACATGCCGTACCCATTACTTTTGGGTTTGCGATGGCCGAATATGTCAGCCGTCTGGGTGACAATATTGTCACGGTGCGAGGCCTTGCCGATCACTTGCATGGCAAATTTTCCGGCGCTGTTGGTGCCTATAACGCTCTCAGTTTGTTCGTGGATGATCCGCTCAAATTCGAACAAGCAGTGCTTGGTTACCTGGATTTGAAGCCGGCGCCCTATTCCACGCAGATTATTCCCGCCGAAAACTATGTACGGCTGCTGGATGAACTGGGCATTAGCGCCGGAATTATGGCTAATCTTGGTCACGACATGCGCCACTTGCAGCGCACTGAAATTGCCGAAGTCCGCGAAGCGTTTGAAGCTGGCCAAACCGGCTCCAGTACCATGGCCCACAAACGAAATCCCTGGAACTTTGAAAATGTGATCAGCATGTCAAAGCAAGTCACTGCTCAGCTAGTTAATGCCAATCTCAATCTCAGCAGCGAGCACCAACGTGATTTAACCGACTCGGCCTCAGCCCGCTTTTATGGGATTGTCCTCGCCAGTGTCGCTTCTATGGCAGCGCGCCTCAATACAGTCATGGGCAAAATTGAAGTTGACGCCGACAACATGCGCCGCAATCTGTACTTGAGCGGCGGCGTAATTGCCGCCGAACCGCTGTATTTGTTGCTGGAAAAGTACGGTCACACTACCGCCCATGAAGTCTCCAAAGTGCTCGCCCATCAGGCCTTAGAAAAAAATCAGTCACTCTACGAAGTCGCTGCAGCTGATAGCGGCATTGCTGATCATTTCGCTCAGTTCACCGATACTGAAAAGAAAATCTTAGAGGAGCCGGAAAAATACTATATCGGCTTAGCAGCCCGCAAAGCCCGGGCCGTCCATGATCACTGGCAAACTATTTAAAACAATTTGACGTTAAATATTGGATGCGTGGCTTCTCGCGGCAGTACCAGCATGCGGACTACGGCTTGGGCCACCGCTAATGCTCGGTCTTCCGGATCCTCGGCTTCGGGAGCCATTGTTGCATCCGGGAGTTGTTCAATCCATTCGTTATACGGAAGCACGGCAGTACTAAGTTCGGCTTGTCTGGTATGAAATTGGCGTTTGTTTTCTTCTGGTACCTCGCTGACGGTGGGTACTGCTGACAGATTTGTCGCTAACTCCTGGGTAAAAGCCCGGTCAGCGAAGATGAAACTAAAAGGTGTAGTTTCTTCGACCTGGTAAACTCCCAGAACGCCGAGGATTCTGAAAGGTTTATCTTCCGGACTCTCTCGCGCATCAATGTCTTCGCATGTACTGAGTATCGAGCCGCACAGTTGCCCTATCGCCTTATTGTGTATGCCAGCGATTTCTTGCCGTACGGGATCCACACACGCTGCCGTTGAAGCCTCCCGTATTTCACGCTCAAAAGGTGTAGGCAACGTGGTTAGTTTGTGAAGCCTTGGCTTGGGAGAACCAGGCAGCATATGGACTGAGGTCAAAGAGATAACATCATACTGTTTGGTCTCTTGCGGCATAGGAATTATACAAAAAGACTCAAACTTTTCCTCAGCCTTAAGCAGTCCGATTCTCTCTACGGCCTCACTGATTTCATTACGATGCAATACAGCCATGATTTGGAAAATTATCGACTATATTTTATTAAAAGTCAAATTAAGAAACTTGACTAAGGTCTTTAATGAAGGTAGAAGCCGCGGGCTATTTTGTCGGGAGCCATGGCGATAACAACATCGTGTTTGCGAAGCGCGTCAATGACTATTTCGTCGCCGACTGAGCCGCTGGAAGTGAGGATGGCCCGGATGCCGGCGCGCGCCAGCAGTTCGGGCCCATCGGGAAATGGGAAGAAGCTGTCACTGTAGGCGGTAGCACCTGCCAGCTTTTGCTTGTCGAGCGCAACTTCGAGAATAAGTGCGTCGTCTTCTTCGCGCAGTTCTGGCATAGCCGAAGTAGTGCGGGTTAAAGCCAATTGTCCAGCCCCAACCCGGTCTTGCTGCCCTACGCCGTTGCCAATTAATTGACCATCTTTCACAAGCGTAATTGTGTTGCTATTGCTGGTAGCGCCAATCGCCCAACCCAGAATCATATCGCGTTTTTGCTGGTCGCTCGGTGCGCCATGAAACTGCACATAGTCAGCCGACAAATCCATAATGAAATCGTAATTGGGCTGTTCTAAAACGCCGCCGCGAACCGGCCGCTGCCGGCGATTAGTGTCCAATGATTGCTCATCTAAACTAGAGAGTGCCGGATTGACTACAACGCGCAGTTTATTGCGGCTCAAAAGTTCCAGCGCTTCCGGCGTGACCGAGGCACCAATAACACCGTCCAGCAGCCGCGGTCGCTCGCCATCCATAGCATAATGCATTAAGGCGTCAGCCACGGCCTCGTCGATCGCGCCGTTAATCATCACTACGCCGCCAAAGATAGCTCGAGTGTCCCCCAGGAGCATTTTTTGAATTGCCTCGACGCTATCTTTCCCTACCGCTGCCCCGCAGGCATTGCCGTGCTTCACGCCGACGGCTATGGCCAGCACCTCTTGAAAATTGCGCTCAAAGCCAGCGGCAATATGCGTGAGCGTTTGCAGCAGCCGGTCGATATCGGTCATATTGATAAAACTACGATCCATGCCCTGGACATGTTCAAATTGGTCCAAACCGAGCGGATCGCTGGCCACACGATTATCACTGTAAAAGGCGGCCGGTGCTTGCTGAGGATTCTCGCCGTATTTGGTCGGAGTATTGAGCCGAGCCACTGAACCGCTCAAGTCGTTGCCGCCTAAATATTTTGCCGACGTCCAGACATAACGGGCTACTTCATACTCGGCACGGGCCGCTAAGTTTTCTAAAAAAGTGGCTTCAGCGGGCTTGCCGGCCTGCAGCCACTCCAAAACGGGTTGACGCTGTTCAGCATGCGACAATACAATCCGCCGACCTTTCGCCGCGGAACGTAACATTGTCGGACCGCCGATGTCGGTTTTTTGGATGACATCGGCTGGAGTTGAACCGGCTTGATTGATCGCTTCTTCCAGCGGGTACATATCAACACATACCAGATCAATTATCGGCAGCTGTAACGCGGCCATTTCGGCCAGATCATCAGCGCTGTTTTTATCGGCCAATAGGCCTGCCGAGATTTCTCGCGATAAGGTTACCACGCGGTGGCCTAAAATTGCCTGGCCGCCAACAAGTGAAGATACATCTTCCACGCTAACGCCGGCTTCGTCGAGGGCTTTGGCAGTTCCGCCGGAAGCGTATAATTTCCACCCAAGCTCACTCAAGCCACGGCCAAAATCCACAATTCCTGTTTTATCGTAAACCGAAAGCAAAGCGATTCCAGCTTGATCACTCATTGACTGCCCTCATTAGTATATGTAGTATACCGCAAGGTGTTAGCTTTCGAAGTCCGGCGACCACTTACCCTGGGCTGCTAAACTGTTGGCTTCCAGGCGGTGCAAATAGGCGGCCAGGGCTTGCTCGGGTTGTCCGGCCGCCCACAGGGCCAAGACCGGATTTTGAATAGCCCGGCTGTAGGAAAAGCTCAGTGGCCACGGCGTGTCACCGATTTTATTCATGGCGTTCAGATGAGCCGTGGCCTCCACTTCGCTTTGACCACCGGACAAAAAGACGACACCGGCCACATTGGCAGGTACTTGTTCCCGCAAGCAAGCGACTGTTGCCTCAGCGACTGCTGGCACAGCAGCGCGGTTGGGGGCATGGCTGCCGGACAGCACCATGCTGGCCTTCAAAATTAAACCTTCCAGCATGACGCCTTGTTCGGCGAGGGCTGCAAATAGGCTTTCGAGAGTTTCGGCGGTGGCCTCGGCGCAGCGTTCAATTGAGTGGCTGCCGTCAAGCAATACTTCGGGCTCGACGATCGGTACAATCCCGGCTTCTTGGGCTAAAGCGGCATAGCGGGCTAAGGCATGGGCATTGGCACTCAAGGCTGCGGCAGTTGGTGCACGGCCATCGTCGATAGTAATAACTGCTCGCCATTTCGCAAAGTCGGCCCCGAGTTCGGCGTATTCGGCAAAGCGTTCGCGCAGTCCATCTAAACCTTCGGTAACCATTTCGCCAGGATGCAGCGCCAGATCTTTGGCGCCAGCGTCGACTTTAATTCCCGGAATGATGCCTTTTTTGCGCAGGACATCGGCAAACGGCGTGCCATTGTCATCAGCTTGACGCAGTGTTTCATCAAATAAAATAATGCCGCTTAGGTACTGTTCGGTGCCTTCGCTGGTTATCAATAATTGGCGCCAAGTGCGGCGGCTTTCTGGCGTGCACTCTAGGCCGACACTGTCGAAGCGTTTCTGGACGGTGGCGCTGCTCTCGTCGGCGGCCAGCAGGCCCTTACCGGGCGCGACCATCGCCTGAGCAGTATTTTTCAGTTTTTCCTCGTGCTTCATGTAGTCTCCTTGTACATATTTACTAATCGTGGGTTTCCAATGATAACCGGTATACGTTGATGCAGCGAGTCGGGAACAATTGCCAGAATATCCTGACTGCCGCTGCTGGCTAAAGCTCCGGCATGGTGGGCTAGAAATGCAATTGGCTTGGCCTCATAATTAAGGCGTAGTTTGGGCTTATAATCCTGCCCACCTTTCGTATCAACGGCCGGATAAAAAAACACTCCCCCTTTCAGCAGTGTTCGGTGAAAGTCAGCCACGAAGGAGCCGATCCAGCGCAGGCGGCCGATCTCGGATTTTAGCGTGGCCACGTAGGCCTGGTCGGCCGCCGCCATCACCTCGCTATAGCCTTCATTAACACTGTAATAGGGGCAGTCGTCGGGCATCATGACATGGTTGTCGCTGAGTAGGAATTCCCCCAGGTCGACGTCGAGCGTGAATTCGTGCACGCCGTCACCCCAGCTAAAGACCAACATGGTGCTGGCGCCGTACATCACATATCCGGCCAGCACCTGATCAGCTCCTGGCTGCAAAAATTGTCGCTCGTCACCCGCTGCTATACCATCCAGTTTTTTGTGGACTGAAAAGATGGTGCCGATACTGACGTTCACGTCTATGTTGCTGCTGCCATCCAGCGGGTCGAAGGCAATAATATATTTGGCGTCCGGACTCTGCAGGTCAACGACCTCGTCTTCTTCCTCGCTGGCTAGAGCGGCGAACAAACCGGTGCTTTTGAGGTATTCTTTACAGAGGTTGTTGGTGTAGATATCAAGCTTAGCCTGGCTTTCATCTTGGATGTTGGTACTGCCGGCCATGCCACGAATATTGTCCAGGCCGGCTCGATTGGTGCGCGCCGAAATCAGCTTGCCGATGGTGGCGATATTGGACATCACCATAACTAGTTCCAGGCGCTCAGGATGCCCCTTCAGCTCCTCCAAAAGGTACTGATCTAGTGTTTTACCCGCCAATATCATTACCAGGTATTATAGCGTATCGCTCCATTTTTCAGACCCCTGTTTTATGCAATACTCAGCGCTTTAGGCGCTTATTGATCATTGGACGGGTGGTGCGTCATGTCGATTGCTCGTAGCCCTCTAAACCGCCAAATGCTTCAATCGGTTGCAAGGTACCGTCTTTGATCACATAAATTCTGTCCATATCACCTAGTATGGAGTGATCATGGGTAATAAATAAGCTGGTTCGATTGGCCATCAATTGCCGCAAGGCATCAAGTACTTCTTTGGCAGAGCGCCGATCCAGCGCTGAGGTTGGTTCATCCAACAATAAAATTGGCGCATTGCGCAGCAGGGAGCGAGCAATCGAAAGCCGCTGCTTTTGACCGCCCGACAAATGTACGCTGGCATCGCCAACCATGGTATCGAATGTTTCAGGTAGCTCAGCAATGAATTCTGTGGCATTAGCCAGTTCGGCCGCCGCGGTAATTTGGTGGATACTCGGCTCGCGGTCTACCGGCGATCCGAACGCAATATTGTCGGCAACACTCATCGTCAAAAGATCGGATTCCTGCGAAACGACACTGAAATGCTGACGGACTTCCCGCACATCAAAATTTTCAATCGGTTGCCCGCTCAGATAAATTTCGCCGCCCCGCCGCGGTATAAAGCCTAAAATAACATCAAACAGCGTCGATTTACCACTACCGCTCGGGCCGATTATGCCAACTTTTTCATTTGGGTAAACATCAAACGATATATCTGAAAGTATCGGCCGGCCGCCGCGCATAATATTCACATTCCGAAAAGCGATCAGCGGCGGTATTTTTCCGGGCGGAAGATCCAACGGTGTAACCACTTGATTAGTATTTTGCTGCAAAATAAGCCCCGACTGCCCGGCAGGGCCGTCAATAATTTCATAGACTTTGGTCAAATGGATACCAAGCGTCTTGATTTTGTTGACGGTGGTGGCAATAGCATGCAGCGGGTTG
>CAYZSM010000021.1:0-4284 GCA_964481105.1 uncultured Candidatus Saccharibacteria bacterium
GGATGTGATATACGGTGGCACTGGTGGCGGCATTATTTTTGACTAACCAATCGAACTCAATTGTTTGACCAGAGGTGGCTGACAGCGGCGTGGTGCCGCCGGTCGCTGACTTAGTGAAAACTTCCAAGATATTGGAGGCAGGCGAAAGCCGGCTCGTCGTTAACGGTGTCGAATCGGTTACTGCATTGGTACCGTAATCCCATTCTACGGAACCGTTATCGCCGGTAGACCCAAAATCATGCCAGGTGCCAGTCAGACAGTCCGCCGCCGAACCTGCCGCATACTGCAGTTTAAAGCTCGTGCCATTAGTCACTAAGGGCTGGCCGCTGACCAAGATTTTAACGCGTAATCGCAGTTGGGTACCAACATCAGGCGGCTGATATGATCCCGGTACGGCTGAAAGTTGCTTGTCTATGCCTACATCAACACCGCCTGATGGCCAGGGGTCAGTGACATCCTGCGAAGCGACTTCGGCATACCATTCATAATCTGCCATCGTGAAACTAACTTTCTCGGCGAAGACCATGTTGACATAGGGTGGAACGTTGCTAACAGTGTTGGTACTGGCACTAATGGTATGGGTGTGGTTGACTGCGGCTCCGGCGGCGCCAAGTAGTCCAATATTTACGTTTCCACTAATTGAGGCGCCGGAAGTACCAGTATATGAAATACTATGCGTCGTGGCGCCGGCGCTCGTCATTGATGAAGTAGTGCTCGGTCGGACAAATTGTTGATAGTAAGGATTCGTGCCGGTTGAGTTAGAGGTGACCGTCCAGCCAGCACCAGGATCGGCATCAAACATGGCTGTTATGTCTATAGCTAACGTGGCCGTGTCAGCATTCGCCTGCCCCAAGATGGGCTGCACATAGGGCGGCAGTCCTGACGACGTACAACGAAATGTACTGGTACTGGTTGCTGTAGCACCGGCGGAGCCTTGCAGCGCACAGCTACCAGTTGTACAACCGCTAGAGCACGTGAGAGTCGCTGGCGGCGCATGGGTATGCGTTGCCGCATCTCCACTGCTACACAGCAGTCCGCAGGTACCGGTTGAGCCGGTGGCAGCAGTTAGTCCGGTGATGGCCACATCGGTGAATTCAGTATCGCCGCCGCCATTTGCCACGGTGCTATTGAGGCGTATCATCTTTAGATGAAAAGGATCGGTGTTGCCCGATATAGATGTCCAGCCGGATGCCGGTAGGGTCGTAAAAAACGCTATGGCATGAGCCGGTATGACGTTTGGAATGCAGCTACCAGAAGTGGGAGCATATTGGATTAGCTGCAGGGTGCGAAAAGCTGGCAGGTCAGGATTAGTCGCTTTGTCACCATTGTCTTCACTCGTGTAGGTGATGGTTGGCGCCGGGTGAACGTGAGCTTGAGTGGAAGCTGTGCCCGATCCACCATTCGCTCCACCCGATCCAGCGCCTTGCCCTATCGTTATAGCGCCATTTGTTGACGGCGTGTAGGGCCGGCCCGGCGCACTGACTGTCGTGCCAAAGTTAGCCGGCGTGTCGCCGCGTATAAAGTTGCCATCGTATGTAGTAATAACCGACCAGGGACTGGGGGGCGCTCCATTGGTTCCGGAATCCCAAAGCAAGAGCATGTGTGCCCCGCTGCAAGCCGCGCTGACATGAACCAAAACAAGCAAGTTCGCCATCAGGAGCGGTAGTACCATTAAGGCTACTTTAGCCCGGAGTTTTATTGTTTTTATACCTCTCACTGCCCTCATATTTTAACATAGCGCTTATGGACTATTCATTAGATGGTCTTGAAGAGGGGGTCACCCCTGATGAGTCGCCGGAGTAATTCTTGCTGCTGGCGGTCTTTGCGTGACAGTCTTTTTAAAAGCCGGTCGTCCTGTTGTTTGCGTTCTTTGTCTTGTTTCATGTTTGTCTCCGTTATGTTTGTTGTTTGGTTGGGAATTATGTATGTCGGTGTTTCATATGCTTCTCCTAGTATTTACTGAGGTAATTAACGGTTATTTCGCCGGAGCGAACGATGTCGCTGGCCGCACCGGCGTTCAGGTGAATGACGAAGGTCACGATGCTGCCCGGACCAATCTGGGCGCCGCTCGGTGCACTGCTGACAGTCGTACAGCTGCCGAAGTTACCGCCGCTGAAGTTACCAAGCGCACTGTTGGTCCAGGTGGCAGCGGCGGTCAATAAGTCGGTGCCGGTATTGCTACAAACAGTGCTGGTGTTGTTGTACATCGCAAAGGTTAGCGAATCGTTGGTGCCAGAAGTTCCCCAATGGTTGATGGTGATCGGGTTACTGGCCGCAAAGCCGCCGAAATCACTGGGGATTTGGTAACGAACGTAAATATCGTAGTCAGCAGCCGATTGGCTGGTCGTCCAGCTGTAGTAACTGTGTTGATCGCCGGTAGCACAGTTACCGGTGGCGTTAATGATCAAGCCGCTGGTAATGTTAGAACAGAAGTCTGAAGTCATGGTACCGATGTTGTTGGTGCCGTCACCAGTCAGTACTGCTCCGGCGTATTCCGGTGCCAGGGTTACGGCTGTTGCGTGACGAGCCGTTCCGGCCAACAGCAGTTCGTGGTTCGTAGCATCAAAGCTGGCACTGCCGGTGGCGTTACCAAGGAAGACCTGGCCAAGGATACCGGCGGCGCCGACCACTGCCAGATCGCCGGTGTTGGAAGTCGGCGTAAAGAAGATGCCGGTCGCCGGATTGCCCACGGTGATCCGGAACGTGCTGGAGACGTCGCCGTTCAACAGCGTGGCAGTGCCGGCACTGTTTTGGATGATGAAGGCAGCAGCGTTGTTATTGACCGGCCGGACAATGACGCTGCCATCGGCGCCGGCGCCACCGGTCGCACCACCCCTGAGCAGGACATTGCCGCCGGCGGCATTGGTAGCACCACCAGTTCCGCCCTGGATTGTGGTATCACCACCAACACCGGTACCTAAACCGGTAGCAGCTTGAGCCGTCAGGTTGTTGCCAGCCGTGTTGCTGGCTGTTTGGGTAGCTATGGTAATCAAGCGGGTGCCACCGACACTGAACTGAATACCGGTGGCGTTGGCGGTAATTGTGCCAGCCGACTGCAGTGTCAAAGCGCTGGTGGATGAAGTAGAGCCAATCGTAACCACTTGTGCAGCGGTGCCGCCGGCGCCAATTTGGATGCCGTGAGCGCTGGTGCTGTTGCCGATTTGGATAGCGCTGGCGCCGGTGCCGGCGTCAATAGTTACGGTTGAGCTGGCGTTTGCTCCGCCAATAGCGATGACGTTAGCGCCGGTGGTGTTCGTGCCGATTTGGATACCATGGGCAGTCGCGCCGTTGCCGATTTGAATACCATTAGCGGCCGTGCCTGCCTCCAGGGCAATCGTCGAGCTAGTGCCACCGCTGGAACCGATGGTTATCGCTTGGGTAGTGCTGGTGCCGCCATCACCGATGTGAATTCCGTGAGCAGTGTTATTACTGCCAAAGTTAAGCGTCGTGGAGGCAGTGGCCGAGACGAGAGTACTACCGATGTTGATAGTACCGTTTGTGTGGTCACCACTATCTCCGACTTCAATTGTCACGCCACCACTTGTTCTGCCACCTCCACCACTAGAGTTTATAGAACCCCCTAGGATGACCACACTGCCGCCAACTCTGGTGCCGCTAGAAGTAGTTGTAGCGCCACCAGTAATGTTGACGGCACCACCAGTTGAAGTCGTTCCACCTGATTCTGCGCCGCCTGTAAGATTTAATGCAGCACCCACCCCGGTGGCAGTACTGGTGTTAGCAGGCTGGATGGTGATGGCAGCAGCGGCAGTTCCGCTCACAGAGGAAGTAATGTCCGGACTCAGACCACCCTTAAGGGTTACTAGGCCGGTAGTTGCCACATTGATATTACTGGAAGTGATCTGCAAAGTGTTAGTGGTGGTGGTGATGTTAGTAGCTTGGGCAAAGGTGAAGTTAGCGCCGGTGGAATCAATTGTTAAGCGGTTGGCGTTGGCGGTGCGGAAGGTCAGACTCTGGCCGGCGCCGTTGGCGCCGAGTACGGCATCGGCTCCGAAATCGTTGCCGCCCTGCACGAAGGCCGCGCCGGTACCAGTGGTGTTGCAAGCTGCCAGTAATCCCGAACTATTTTTACAGACGTAGGTGGCGGTATCGGTGGTGCCGTTGAGGTAACCGATAGTTCCAGCGGTGGTGAGATTACCGCTGTTGGCGACGTTAAAGTTGGTGCTTTGAAACAGGTTTCCGGACACCGTGGTCATCACGATGCCATTGGTATATCCCGTGCCCAAATTAATCCCGTTAAAGGTGTTGTTGGCCAATGCCGTAACG
>CAYZSM010000021.1:4294-7603 GCA_964481105.1 uncultured Candidatus Saccharibacteria bacterium
TCGCAGTGCTGTTGGTAGTAGTCGCACTGATAGTATGAGGATTATTCGTACCAGTGGCGGCACTGCTGTAGGTTTGCAAGAAGACGCCGGTGCCGCTTTGCAGGGTGAAGTTTTGGTTGGCGGCAATGCTGAGATGTCCGTTGCTAGTGGTGGTGATGCCAGTGCGGCTTAGGCCAAGACTGCTGGCGTTGGTGCCACCAATGGTGATCGCGCCGTTATTGGGGCTGGAGCTGCCGGTGCCGGCATCAATACTGATCGCGCCACCCGTACCAGTGCCGTTCCCGGCCGAAATAGTAACTGCGCCGCCAGTTGAGGTGGTGCCTGTTTGATTACCGCCTTTCAGGGCCAGCGCTGCGCCAGTTCCACTATTGGTGCTGGAACTGCCCGGTTGGATAGTAATCCCGTTGGCAGTGCCGGCAGCCAAGGTGGTAACATCAGCGGTTTGAGCACCGGCCAATTGGACGACGCCAGCCGTGCTGACATTAAAGTTGCTGGACGTGATTTGCAAGGTGTTAGCAGCAGTTGTCAGCGTGCCAGCACCGACAAAGCTCAGTTGGCTACTCGTTAAAGCCGTGCCGGCGACATTTAGGCTGGTGCCGAAGTAGCCGTTGGCAAAAGTGCCGGTAGTGACAATACCGATATTGACGGCATTGTTGCTGGTTGGTTGGATGACTTTGCTGACATTGAAGGAACCGTTGGCATCAAAGAAAGCTTGCTCTGAAGGTGTGGTATTAGAATCGTAGATTGACAGTACTTTGGCGCTTGTGGCATTGCTGGTGCCTTTGATGGTCAGCGCTACGACACTGGCGGCTGTCGGCGCAATAACATTGTCACCAGCCCCCGGGACGGTACGAATAAATATACCGGCGCCGTCCACACCGCTGGCACCGCCAAAGGTGCCGGCCACAAAGCCATTGCTGCCGTCACTGCGCAAATACTGGCCGGCCGTGCCGACGGTGCCGGCATATTTGTAGCCTGAGCCAGCGTTAACGGTAGTACCAAAGTTGCCGCTGCCAGCCTGCAAGCTACCGGCAGCAGTCACGTTTCCACCGCTGGTAACTTGGAATTGACTGACGTTACTGGTTTCAAAGTTTAAGAAGTCGGCAGTGCCGGCCTGATTGATGCCCAGATAGGTGCCGGTGCCGGCTGCGCCGCTGAGTGCTGTGGAACCGAATTGTACCAATGAACTGGTACCATTTGCTGCCGGTGCACCGCTAACCTTGAGTTCATTCGCGCCGGTGCCGCTGAGCGTTAACGGTCCGGCGATACTGCTGGCGCCAGTTCCCTGCACCGTCAGTGTGCCACCGAGGGTAGTATCTCCAGCCGTGGTAACCGTTAGCTTGCTGGAACTAATGGCAATCGTATTGCTGCTGGTTGTTTGCAAGGTAATGTTGCCACCGTTCGCCGTATTGCCGATAGCAGTCGTCCCGGTGCCACTGGCATTGAGCTGAATGGTGCCGGTTGTCGTTTCACCGCCGGTTCCTTGGATTAAGCCGCTGCCGGAGTTAACACCGACAGCTGTAACGGCTCCGCCGTTGCTGACCTGGAACTGATGAGCAGTACCGACATTCAAAAGGCCGACAGGCGCAGTGTCGCCAATGCTGACCAGACCGCTGCCGTTTTCAAAAATACCGCTATCGCCGACTGTTTGGGTGCCGGTGAATTTCGCGATGAAGTTGGTGGTACCGCCCAGAGTGGTGACGCCGCCGCCAGCTGTGGAACAGTTACCGGTACTGACACAAATATCGACAGTGGCGCCACCGGTCAAGCCGGGTAGACTGTATGTGGCCGCGCCGCTGCCGCTGGTAATTGGCTTAGCTTGCAAAATAGCGTTCGTGGAACCGAAGGAGCCAGCGGCTGTCGAGAGCGTCAAGCTGGCAGTGTTGCCACTACTACCGATAGCTACGGTACTGCCATTGACGGTTAGATTTCCGTTGAAGGTAGCCGCCCCGCCGCTGGTAACTTTGAGTTCTACGGTGCCATTATTCTGGAAATTCAAGAAGTCGGCGGCTGAGCCATTGCCGCTGCTGGGTTCGTTAATTCCAATGTAGGTGCCGCTAGCACTGCCCCCGGTGATAGCCGTGCCGGCAAGCTGCAACAGTGAACTGCCGGCGCTCAACGCAGGAGCACCAGTCAACGCCAAGCCGGTGGTGTTAGCAGAACTGGTGATCAAACCGGTAAAGGTTGGGTTTTGGACGATGTCGATGTTAACATTGCGAGTTGCGCTAGTAGTAGTCGTTAAGTTGCCGCTGGAACCGGCCAGGAAGTTCAAAGTTTGACCGGTAGCCACAGTTTGGTCGGTGCCGCTGCCGGCATGGACGCTAAAGATCGTGCCGCTAATATCGCCAGCCAACAGGGCGCTATCAACGTAGGCGGTGTTGCCGGCATTGCCGCGCAGGTAGTGCCCCTGAGTAGCCGCCCCGCCGATCTGGAATCCAGTCGTAGCGTTCAGATTAGTTCCCTGGATTGTGGCGCTGCAGGTCAGATTGCCGGTGGCGCCGTCAATTGTGCAGCCGGTGGCGCCGGAACCGCCAGCGAACTGAATAGTCGTAGCCGTAGTAGAGCCCGGACCGATATTAATGGCGCTAGCATTACTGCCAAAATTAATGGTGCCATTTACGGTAGCGTTATTGAGCAAATCGAAGCTAGCACTGCCGCCATCCAACTTAGTCGTAATAGTAGGACTAGTGCCAAAGACCGCCACGCCGCTGCCGGTTTCATCATTCAAGGTATTCAACAGATCAGCACTGGCGGCAGTGGTACTCAGAGCGCCGCTGGCGCCCGTGGTAAAGACGGCCCGATTGGCGGTCAACCCGCTAAACGTAATCGTGCCACTACTAGTAATGCCAGTAGCAGCGGTGATGGCACCGGTAGCGTTGATGGTGAAGGCGTTACTGGTGCCGACGGTGAGGGTACCGTTAAAGTCAGCGTCGCCGGCATTGGTGACGACTAAGTTGGGGGCATTGATGTAATTGGTATAGGTACCAGTTAGTTTAATAGCATTTGTTACCGTGCCGGCAGTGTTGGTCAGATCCAGCAGGCTGGTAGTCGTACCGCCAGCACCGTTTCGGGTCACACTTAAGCCACTGGTTTGGGTGCCAGTAGTGTTGGTGAGCAGGATGTCCTGGCCATTGCCGGTGTTACTGCTGGTGACACTCAGGCCAGTAGCAGCGCCACCCTGGAGGATGTTGACAGCGGTCGCAGCGGTACCACTGGTACCGTTCACGGTTAAGCCAACCACACTGTTAGTAGTGGGCGTAATGGTATTGCGGGCAGTAGTTAGGGGAGCTTGGATTAAACAGTCCGAGC
>CAYZSM010000022.1:0-7502 GCA_964481105.1 uncultured Candidatus Saccharibacteria bacterium
CTGATATACATTTGTCAGCCGATGCGCCGGTTTTTTCGCTGGCTGAAGCGCCGCCGACGACCATCGGATCCTGCATAATCGGGCGACTGATGACGATGGAGCGCGAAGTGTCGTCCGGTGCTGATTTGCCGGGATGCGCGACATCGGTGATTGCAGTGGCTTTGGAGGATTTTTTACTCGCCATGAGGTGGTCCTGCTTTATGCAGCAAACGATAGGCGCCGGCTATGATGCCGGCAAATTTTTCATAATTGAGACTGGCTCCGCCCGCTAGTAGGCCATCAACACCTTCAAGAGATAAAATGCCGCCGACAAAATCCGGTTCAACGCTGGCGCCGTAAATCACTCGAACGCCTTTGGCGACGGCTGAGCCGTAAAGGTCATCCAAAATGCGGCGGATCCAGCGCACGGCTTTTTCAATATCGTCCGGTTTGGCCGGATCACCGGTACCGATTGCCCAGACGGGCTCATAGGCGATGACCATTTGCTCAATTTCTTCGCCGGTCAGATTAGCCAGCGCCGTGGTCAGTTGGTCGTGAATAACCCGGCGGGTTTCACCAGCTGCCCGTTCATGCTGCGTTTCGCCGACACATAAAATTGGCACGATGCCGTTGCGCACCGCGGCCTGCACTTTGTCGCGGACCATTTCCAGACTTTCGTTAAAGTACGCCCGCCGTTCGGAGTGACCGATAATAGCATAGTGCACCAGATCGCGCAGCATCGTGAAGCTAACTTCGCCGGTATAGGCACCTTCGTCTTTATAAAAAGCGTTTTGGGCGGCTAGGCGAAATTTGCGGCGATCAATTTGGACACTCAATGGTTGCAGGCTAAGCAGGCTGGGCGCCAGTACCACTTCGATATCGCGGTGCAAAGCAATGTGGTCGTCCAATCGTTTAACGAGCAGGCTGGCCTCATGCGTATTGAGATGCATTTTCCAGTTACCGACGATTAAAATACGCTTTTTCATACCGCTTATTGTACGCCTTTTTTATCTAACAATGCCTGGACACCGGGCAGTTTGTGACCGCCCATCAATTCCAAACTGGCACCGCCGCCAGTGGAAACATGACCAAATGCTTCAACCAGGCCGCGGGACTCAACGTAGCCAACAGTATCACCACCGCCAACAACGGTGAACGGTTTATGGCCGAGGTCACCCAGGAGGGCCTCGACAATCAGTTCGGTGCCGTGGGCGAACGGTCCGATCGGACCATGCAAACCAGCCACTTCGGTCACGCCCATGGTGCCGTTCCATACCACGGTGTTAACCATTTGAATGGCGCCAGCTATGAACGATGCGCTAAAGGGTCCAATATCCAGAATTTTTTCGTGGGCGTGCACCGTGCTAGCGCTAGCCGGGACTGGTTTTGGATAGTGTTCAATGTCAGCAAGAACGTGACTGCTCCAATCGACGATCCGCGTTGCGGCGGTTTTGTCGACTGCCGTGGCTACTACACCGTCGTGCGGCACTACGAAAACAAAGCGCCGTTTTTTGGCTTCTTCGTCGGCTTTATAGAGAATTTCTTTGGCTAGTTTGAGGCCGGCTTCGTCGTAGAGGCTGGCGCCGATTTCCACTCCTTGGGCCGCCATAAAGGTGTTGGCCATGGCGCCGCCGACGGCTATGAAGTCGGCAATTTCAATAAATCGTTCCAGGATTTCAATTTTATCGGCGATTTTGGCACCGCCAACGATGGCCATCAGCGGCAGTTCCGGTTTTTCCATAACATTGGTGATGGTATCGACTTCTTTTTCCAGCAGCAGTCCGGCCACGGCTGGCAAGTGACGGGTGATAGCATCAGTGCTGGCATGCGCCCGGTGCACCACGCCAAAACCGTCTTGGACAAAAATATCGGCTAGGCTGGCTAGTTGTTTGGCAAAGTCGTCATCATTGGCTTCTTCCTCGGGGTGAAAACGCAAATTTTCCAGCAGTAATACATCGCCGGGCTTCATGCCGGCGACGGCTTTTTGGGCAACCTCGCCAACGCAGTCCGTGGCAAATTCCACCGGTTTATCAAGCAGCTGCTTTAGCCGCTTGGCGACCGGAAACAGGCTGCAACTAGTATCTTTTGGTCCGGCCGGCCGGCCTAAGTGCGAACAAATAATCAGCCGGACTCCATGCTCCAACAGGTAATTGACGGTTGGCAGTGACTGCTTAATCCGGTAATCATCGGTAATGTTACCGTCTTTCAGCGGCACATTGTAATCGGCCCTGAGCAATACGGTTTTACCCTTTAGGTCGATGTCTCTGATTGTTTGTTTGCTAAACATCCCACCTCTTGAATTACGCTTTTATTCTAGCACACGAACCTTAATGGTGTCGGTAGTACCAACCACTCCGGGGTGACGTCCAGATGTCGTGACCACAACATCGCCTTTGGATAACACCTTGTGCTTCTGCAACCAGTTCGTCAATTTGGTTGCCGCTAGAGCATCCACCGGTCGAACATAGCTTTTCACGGCGTATACCAAGGCTAGCTGCTGGGCCACGCGCACATCGCTGGCCGCAGCAATCAACGGAATATTCGGACGCAGCGCCGCTAGTTGCAAGGCAGTGGCGCCCGATTTAGTTTCGGCAACAATGGCTTTGGCGTTAATACCTTCGGCCAAATTGAGCACTGAATCGCAAATGACCGCCTGGCGACTATTGACCTCTGTCTCGGGCAGTGCCAGAGCCGGCATATTTGTTTCGGTATAGCGGACCACTCGTTTCATAACACGCACTGCTTCCAGCGGGAATTGGCCGCTGGCAGTTTCGTCACTAAGCATCACGCAGTCGGCGCCGACCAATACAGCGGTGGCTACATCGGAGACTTCGGCACGCGTCGGTTCTGGGGTTTCGCTCATACTGGCCAACATTTGCGTGGCGACGATAGTCGGCTTGGCATAGCGCAGGCCATAGCTGATAATCTGTCGCTGCACGAGCGGCACGCTTTCAGCCGGCGTTTCTACGGCCAGATCGCCGCGGGCTATCATTACGGCGTCGCTAGCCTGGACAATAGCTTCCATGTTATCGACTGCTGCTTTGGTCTCGATTTTAGCAATTATCCTGGCCGAACTGTTCATGGTTTTTAATAAGCGGCGCAAGTTGGTGATGTCCTGAGCGGATTGCACAAAACTGAGTGCCACATAATCAATATCGGACGCCGATCCATAGACCAGATCGGCCCGGTCTTTGGCGGTGATGATATCGCCGGCAAAGTCGGTATCTGGCAAGTTGAGGCCTTTACGCTTAATCATGATGCCGGCGTTGAGGGCTTCAACATGCACCACACCGTCGCGGACGCTCGTCACCACCGTTTGCAGTTTGCCGTCATAAACATACAGCCGCTCGCCGCGTTTGACCTTTTTACTAAGGTCATACTGAGTGGGCACATGGCCGCTGGCTGCATAATCGGCCTTATATTCAAAAGCTAACCCCTGCCCTTTGGCAACATTGATAATACCTTCAAAATCTCCCAGGCGAATTTTCGGCCCCTGTAAATCCTGAATGATAGCCACCGGTTTGCCATAGGCCTTGCTGGCCTTGCGGATCCAGGCGATTTGCTGGGTGCGCTCCTCGGGACTCCCATGGCTGAAATTCAAGCGAATTCCATTCGCACCGGCCTTAATCAGCGCCAAAATAGACTCGTAATCATTGGTTGACGGCCCGACCGTCGCAATAATCTTGGTTCGCTTAAAGTCTTTCAATGGCACGTTCGGTGCTTTGTCGGTTTGATGCATATATGCCCACTTAGAAGGAAGTGTTTTAGTAATTACCTAGCAGTATAGCGTGCCTAGCCGGAAAGTTCTAGGGTAGCCGCCCTTTGGTGAGCCACAGAGCAGCCGCCAGCACCAGCAGCGAAGCCACAGCGCCAAGCGCCGCCAGCTGAAATGTAACAGATTCATTTTTCTCGACTTCGCGTAGCGACCGGCCAGCCAGCACATATTTATCACCGGCAGTCACGCTAACACTGGCAATCCGCACAGTATCCGTTGGCTGCCAGGTTACGGCATGATACTCATGGCCTTTGGCAGCCTCCAAAATACCTTTCGGAACCTCTGGCATCAGATTATTCAAGTAACCTGAACTGCTAAGTGCCCGACCTTTGGCATCATAAATCACAATAAATGGCGCTAAGCTGTGTGCAATATCCACATGCGTAGTAATTATTTGAGACGGCGCAGCCCCCTGCTTGAGCATTGCCGCGGCATCTTCGGCCAGCTGAATTTGCGGCTGATTGGCAGCACTCCGCTGAGCCTGCTGAACCACCCCATAGATAGTGCCGAAAATTATCACCAACAGTCCTGCAATCATCACCGGGAAAACCAGCCGCTTCATACGTGTAATTATATAGGATACGAGCCTATTTTCTAGCTGTTCGTACCTTTATGATAGTAGACGGCTGGCTTTCGTTACCGGCTTGGTAAATCTTTTAACGTGTGGTTTTAAAGTGATTGTGCTCTATAGTCTAAACAATACATTTGCTGTACGATTGACTTCATGGCTATCAATAAGCGTTTCCTCGTTCGTTTTGGTCTGATCATTGTTAGTTTCTATTTTCTGTCATGGATATTCTACTTCTTGGATTACGGCTACGTACACGCCGTTATTACCCGGCACTATGGCAGTCCTATCCAAGTAAGAGGCAATGGCGGTGGAGCAAGTGTTGGTCCACCGGGATTTATTGATTCCGTCCAGCTTGGCAATTATGAGGGTGAAGGTAGAACACCTATTTCGCCATTTTTATTGCTAACAACTAAATATCAGTATGTATTAACCTACAATCATGATGGCCAACCATGGGAAACCACAGGAAGTATCAATTTTCTCGGAGTCATTTCAGAAAGTTCAAACACGCCTTATATTGGCAGCCAAGGCATTTGTCTGTCTTCAACAACTAAAATTGACACAGATACGGGTCAAAAACAAGTAACTACTTTACGAGTAGGTGATAAAGTTTGGTCAGTAAACAGTAACGGGGAGAAGGTGCTGGTGCCTATCATTAAAGTGAGTAGACGAGCTGTGCCGTCGGCGACTATTATGCTCCATGTTGTCTTAGCCGACCGGCGACAATTAACAGTATCGCCTAACCATCCGACTGCTGCTGGATTGCCATTTAAATATTTGAAGATTGGAGATCCCTTAGACGACTCAAAAATAATAAACATCACTGGTGTTAATTACAGCGATGGCTTTACATATGATATTTTACCCCAAAGCAACACTGGTACTTATTGGGCTGATGGCGTTCTAGTGGGCAGCACGCTCAAGAATTAGTTTTCGGTGAAATAAAATGTGTATCGCGGCTCTTAAGTGCTAATGTATACCTAAGGTATTAAATAATTTGTGAAGGGAGTTAGAGGATTTATGAGTATTAAAAAACTAGTAGCGGGCGGAGCGGCATCTGCTGTTCTTACTGTCAGCATGGCGGCTACGGCTTTTGCGGCTACGGCTTTTATGAATGGAAGTTTTGAGACCGGTACAGCTCCCGGCGGCTTCACAACGCTTTCAACTGGAGATAACACTAGTATTCCCGGTTGGACGGTGTCTTCCGGGACCGTGGACTACATAGGCAACTACTGGCAGTCAGCAAATGGCAGCCGTGACCTCGATATGAGTGGTGATAGTCCTGGCGCTGTCAGTCAAACTTTTTCAACTATTGTCGGACATACCTACACTGTCACATTTGACATGGCCGGCAATCCTGATGGCGCACCAGTAGTAAAAACTTTGAATGTTGACGCCGGCGACTCGCCAACATCATACACATTTGACACCACTGGCCACAGTCGAGTCGCAATGGGCTGGACGTCAAAAACATTCACTTTCACCGCTACTGGCTCAACAACGCCTCTGACTTTCACCAGTGCTGGCCCAAACAATACATTCTACGGCGCAGCACTTGATAATATAGTCGTCAAAGATACTCTGACCAACAAAGATCAGTGTAAAAATGATGGCTGGAAGGCTTATTCAGATCCTTCATTCAGGAACCAAGGCGATTGCGTTAGCTATATCCAAAGCAACCCGCACGCTATTGGTAACAGAAAAGATAACTAAAACTATTAATTAGTAAAAAGGCGCGTCTGACACGCGCCTTTTTACTTTCATAGACATAGTGATTCTAGGCCACTCAGTTTATTTAGAAGCTACATCTTCATTTCTTCAAAGGCGTTCTGGAGTAGCGTCAGCATTGTGTCAAAGTCAGCCTGTTTATCTGTGCTGTACAAGTACAGGACATTATCAACGATTTCTATGTTCACTTCAAAAGGAACGTCCAGTAGATTCTCCATATATCGTGGGTTCAATAATTCAAGAGAGGTAACCTTTTCAACATCAGTAGCATACACTGAGAAATCTTTATTAAAATCTACGCCTTCTAAACTGACCTGCGTCATACCCGATGGCTTAAATGATAATCCTAACGAACCCTTTTGTTTGACGATGATGTTGCCATAGGTTTTAGGTAAGATTGTCTGGGCAACAATGTAGGCGTCATAGCGATAGGCCGGCTTATACCAAGCCTTGAAATAGTCCATAATTTTACGCTTATCTGGGACAACCGGGATGTATTGATAGAACTGGACAAGCACATTGCGGTACTTGCCAATAACGTGATAAT
Source organism: uncultured Candidatus Saccharibacteria bacterium (assembly GCA_964481105.1). GTDB lineage: Bacteria > Patescibacteriota > Saccharimonadia > Saccharimonadales > UBA4665 > CAYMUN01. Next base: position 6,601 of record CAYZSM010000022.1, read on the forward strand.
TAATATCCGATCGACCAAAATTTGCCAGTGTAAAGAGTTCGCCACGCGTTGGTAATAATAGCCAGCCAAAGTCGGCATTATAGAAAAAGTTATTTCGCTCGGCGAAACCTTGCATTTGAGTAGCTTCATCAGCTTTGGCTTGAATGTCAGTTTTGCTGGTGTAACCCTTCTCAATCGCTGTTTCTGCGTCCGCTTGGTTAATGTAATTAAGTAACCAGTGATTACCCTGGCGGTCAAAGTTCCAGACTTCCGTAAATGCTTTGTCGTCAACAAATAAGGTAGTTTTATCTGTCAAATCAATTAATTCATCGTGTGCCGAAGCCTGCATTTCAATATCAAAATTATCTTGTGTGTCAGTCGAACTATCGCTTACATTGAAAATAGTTGCAGCATTAAGCTGGACGTTTGACATTCGGTTCTGACGATTCATCTGCTTGAGCGCTTCCATCATCAGGTTTATATGCTCAAAATAGCTAGGTGCTAGGTATTTTTTCATGCCAAGAACATTAAAATCGCTCCAGTCCTGTTGGAATTGAACGAAAACCTGGCTGGCACGTTCTACTGTATTGTCCCAGACTGGTTCTTTAGATTCGGCTATAGCTAGTTCCTGCTTAGCCTTTTTGATCTGCTGGCGTCGACCCCACCAAGTAACAACCACACCTATAAGTACAATTGGCAGGGCAATAATACCCGCTCCACCGCCACCACCACTCGATCCGCCGCCCCCGCCACGAGCAAATAAAGAGAGCAAATCAGTCATTTGTTACATGATAACAGACACCTATCAATCTGTAACATCTCTATGGTGATCCCGCGGGGAATCGAACCCCGGGTGCCAGGATGAAAACCTGGTGTCCTAACCGTTAGACGACGGGACCATTATAGCTGTTAGATAGTATCAT
>CAYZSM010000023.1:0-7436 GCA_964481105.1 uncultured Candidatus Saccharibacteria bacterium
TAGCTCCAACTGAAATTGCTTGGTGGCATTTTGGGCAGTTGGCGTAGTGGGACCCCAGCTGACAATTTGATCTTTCAGCCAATCACCAGCAGCTCGTAGCTCAGCGCGACTGCCTTCCGGTATTAGGCCAAGCGGTTCCAGCAGCTCCACCAGACCAACCAAGAAAAAGAAGGAAGACATGCGCGGCTGAATACCGCCGGGAATTTCATAAAATACGTGGCCTTTGGCGCGGGCAATCTCGGCAAGTTTACCACCGGCAGCCATCACGGCAATCTGAGCGCCTCGACTTTCGGCTTCAGCCAAAGCGGCCAAAGTTTCTTCGGTATTACCGGAGTAACTGGAAGATATAAATAACGTGTTCTTGCCCGCATAAGCCGGCAGTTCGTAATCGCGGACTATTTCCAGCGGTACTGTCGGACGACCCCAGGTATTCAAATATATGGCCGGCCAAGATGATCCACCCATTCCAGCCAAAATGATATTATCGATACCGGTAAATTTGGAAGCATCTACCTTAAAGTCATGTCCCAATTGCTGCCATTGCTTTTCGACAACACCAATTGCGTCCTGCGGATCCCGTTCATGGATTAGTTTTAGATCGTCAAGCATCCCTGAAACTCCTTGTGTTTTTAATGGCGGATTGTATATAGTATATCCTAACAAGTCTTAGTGGGGGGTGGTGATGTTCGGAAACCAAAATGGTCAGCAACAAAACGATAATCAAATACCGGACCAGGCTATAGACAACGTCATGAATGACCAGGCCGCCGCTCAACCTCAGGCCGCGCCGCAAACCGTTTCACCTTCCGGCCAGCAGTGGCAACATCCGGCCATGAGTCAAAGCGTGGCCACGCCGCAATACCCAGGAGCCAGCGCCGTGCCAGCCGTTATGCCACCATCACCCCCGGCTGGCATGCCAGGAGCACCGGCTCAAGACCTTGACGAAAACCGCGGCGAAACCGGCGAGCTATTCGACATCAAACAGCAGGCGCTCAACCAGCTGTCACCGCTGATTGGCCACCTTGAGCAAACTCCTGAAGAAAAATTCCGAACCACCATGATGATGATTCAAGCCAGCGACGACCAAACCCTCATCAAATCAGCCTACGAGGCCGCCCAAAAGATCACAGACGAAAAAGTCCGTGCCCAGGCCCTGCTCGACATCATCAACGAAATCAATTACTTCACTCAACACCATCCGGATCAACCCGAACTCCAAGTCTGACCGGTTTTTACATCATGCCGCCCATGGCGCCTGACATGTCAGGGCCACCGGCGGGGGCTTCTTTAGGAACTTCCACAACTAGCGCGCCCATGGTCATAGCCGTGCCAGCGATTGAGGCGGCGTTTTGTAGGGCTTCTTTAGTGACCCTGGTGGGGTCAATAACACCGACAGCTTTGAGTTCCACCAGCTTGCTCGGATCATTCACATCGACGCCATAACCGGGCTTGCCGGCTTTGACTTGCGGCAGCCACTCATCGGCGTTCAGGCCGGCGTTGGTCAGCAAAATGCGGAACGGTTGCTCCAAGGCCCGAACCAGCAGCAGCTTGCCGGCGGTCAGTGAGCTATCATCGGTTGCAGTGGTTTGAATAGTGCCGATCAGGTTGATCAGTGTTACGCCGCCGCCAGGCACGATGCCTTCGGCCAAAGCCGCTTTAACAGCGTGCACGGCGTCATCAACCCGGAATTTCTTTTCCTCAATTTCGGTTTCGGTAGCGCCGCCGACTTTAATGACGGCAACTTTGCCGGATAGCGCGGCGTGCCGCTTCTCGAGGTGCTCCTTGTCGTATTCGCTGGTAGCCGAGTCGGCCTGGGTAGCGATTTGCTTCAGGCGAGCCGCAACTTCGGCCGGATTGCCGCCGCCCTCAATAATTGTCGTTTCGTCTTTGGTAACAATCACCCGGCGGGCCGTGCCAACAACGTCAAGGTCGACGTTTTCGAAATTCATGCCGCGGTCATCAGTAATCACCTGAGCGCCGGTCAAGACAGCAATATCGTTCAAAATGTCTTTGCGACGATCACCAAAGGCCGGAGCCTTGATGGCGATAGTATTAAAGACGCCTTTCAAACGGTTCAAAATCAAGGTGCCGAGTGCTTCGCCTTCAATATCTTCGGCGATCAAAACCAGGTCTTTCTTGCCGGCCTGAGCCAGTTTTTCCAGCAGCGGCAGGAATTCCTGAATGCTAGAAATTTTCTTGTCAGTAATGACCACCGCCGGCTTGTCATAAACGGCTTCCATGCGGGCGGTGTCGGTTACCATGTAGGGGCTAACAAAACCGCGGTCAAAGGTAAAGCCTTCAACGACTTCAGCTTCCAGCGCCAAGCCTTGGCCTTCTTCGACGGTCACCACACCTTCTTTGCCGACTTTGTCGATGACATCGGCAATCAGCGAACCAATCTGGGCGTCACCGGCGGAAATAGTCGCCACCTCGGCCACGCGCGATTTTTTGCCCTGAATATCTTCGGATAAGCTGCCCAAGCGGGCAATAACATCCTGCGCGGCGCTTTCCAAACCTTTGCGCAGCAGCATCGGATTGTGCCCGGCAGCGATCAGCTTGTTGGCCTCATTCAAAATATGATAGGTCAGCACGGTCACCGTGGTGGTGCCGTCACCGGCGACATCATTCATCTTGGAAGCAGCCTGCTTGATCAGCTCGGCGCCCACTTTGTACCCCAGTGTTTCGTCATCGACGTCAGCCAGCTCCACACCCTTGGCGACAGTCACGCCGTCGTGTGTGACCGTCGGTGCACCAAAGGTTTTACTGATTACCACATTGCGGCCCTTCGGGCCCATAGTCGTCTTCACAGCGTTATACAAAACTTCAGCGCCACCGAGCACCCGCTTGCGGGCATCATCATCATAAAAAACTTTCTTAGCCATCCTCGAAATCCTCCTATTTAACCGTCGCCAGGACGTCTTCTTCTTTTACTAAAATATACTCGTCCTGACCGACCTTGACGTCGGTGTTGGCGTAGCTTTTATACACAATCCGGTCGCCGACCTTCACCTGCTTGGCAGCCGGCCCGACAGCCACAACTTTAGCCGTCTTGGGCTTTTCCTGGGCATTGCTGGGCAAATAAATGCCGCTAGCCGTTTTGCTGTCGGCCGCCTCGGCTTGGGCTACTACATAATCACCTAATGGCTGCAATGGTGCGCTCATCTATAAAAACCTCCATTTAGTTGCTAGTAACAGCTGCTCTCTCGCACGGAACACCTGTATCTAGCACTCACTATACCCGAGTGCCAACTCCCCTGTCAACCGCTAAGTTGGTTTAAGCCGGGACGGGCTGTGACTGTTCGGCTACTACTGCCCGCTCTGCTTCATACGTTTGCTTGAATAAACCAGCTTCCGCGGCATCATTAGCCATGCGTTTAAGTATGTAAGGAGCCATGTGGCGCTCGGGACAAGCAAACAGCCTACCACCCTTATCCTCAGCGGTGGGATGCTTTTCGACTATCTTTGGATAGTGCGGATTATGACTCTTATTTTTGCTATGGCGTAGCTGGTCGGTTTTTGCCGGATCCAATAACACTTTCCCCTCCTCCTCAATAAAGTTTTCTTTATTAAATCGGAGGCCGCTGTCGAAGGCAGTATCAACATCTCTAGGGGTACTCGGATCGGCCAGTGCAGCTGCTAATCCCCGCGTGACGCCGGCATCCATGCTGGCCATTTCCAAGACTACTCCCTGGGAGGCCAAAACAGTATCGGCGATTTCTCGATCAGGATCGGCAAGTTCATCAGGCGCTTTGACTTTTGCGACTACTTCCATAAAGGCCGAGGATAGCACGATTGCAGCCCGGGCGGCGTCTTTGACATGCCAGACAGTTTTCTCGATTGAGTCTCCCTGTAAAGCCGCATAAGCACTGAGGTTTCTTGATTCTATAAATTCACCGACCCAAGCACTAGTATGGGCGGCCAGGTCATCCCAGCTTTCGATTGGTAGTTTATCGCCGTTTTCTTGGTCACCAGCAGGATATGTAGCCTCTCGCAAGGTAGCCTGTGAACCAAGTGCTTCCCTGCAAGCCCGAAAACGTTCAGCAACTTGTTTTTCGCCCGGAGCGAAATTGTCTGGTATCGGCCTGTCTGAGTGATGAATTAAAGCAACGTCCTCTGGCTGAGCGATTCGAAAGTCGGGACCTAGGCTGGTAGCTTGTTTCATTTTATTTCTATTAACTTACAGAGGTACTATAGCAAATTTAAGCTTAATTGTCAAACAAAAAGCTTCAGAGGAGCTCTTAGAGACGCTCAGTCAGCGGGATATTGAGCAGGCCAAGCCCGTTGCCGACAACTGTTGTGTACGCCTTGTGAAGTTGAACGCGCATCCGAGCCACAGATGGATCATCAATACCTTGGACCCGGGATTCTTCATAAAAAACACTGTGGATGTGGGCCAGCTCTTGCAGGTAACCGACTACCAAGTGCGGCGCTCGCTCATTGGCCGCCTTCCGAATAACTTCTCCGAATTCATTAAGCCGAACCGCTAAATGATGCTCGGTTTCGGTGCTGTACTGCTCGGGGAGCTCAGGCTCAGCAACATCGGCCGACTGTTGTTCGGCCACTTTATCAAGGATAGAAGCGCTACGCGCATAGCTGTATAGCACGCCGGTGACGCCGGAATTACTCAGCTCCAGCATGCGATCAATGTCAAAATGGACGCTGGATTTCCTTTCGGTGCGCAGGTCATTCCAGATTAAGGCGGCGACTGATAATTTTTTGGCAATGGCTGCAGCTTGAGTTTCATCAAGATCAGGGTTGCGGTTTTTAACTTCCTCGGTAGCTCGTTCGTCAAGCTGCCCGAGCACATCATCCAGCTTGCCGCTGGTACCCCGTCGAGTTGACAACTTTTTGCCGTCTTGACCGAGCAACATACCAAATTTAATATGTTCCAGTTCAGTCTGGCGGCCGTCGGTACGCTTATCTAAACCGGCCTGCTCAGCCACTTCAAAAACACCTTTGAAAGGGCTATCTTGTTCCTGGCCCACTACATACAACACCAGATCGGGATTATAGGTTTCTACGCGGAACTGAAGCGTAGCCAGATCGCGGGCGGCATACACACAGTAGCCGGCTTCAGTGCGCAGCATCACATGATTATCATTACTCCCGTGGATAACCACAGCGCCGCTTTCAGCATCTGTCACCACCGTCTCGGGCACTTTGGCGGCCAAATCCTCAACCATCCACTGGCTGGACTCTGCAAAATAACCTTCGCCAATTTGCGTGTCAAATTTGATGCCCAGACGCTGATACATGGCCTCGAATTCACTGCGGCTTTTGTGAATCGCGCTGGCCCATTTGCTGATAAGATCGGGGTCGCCGCCCTCCATGGCGGCAAAGAATTGTCTGCCTTTTTCCACCAGCGTCAAATCACCAGCTTCTTTTTGGACCGCGGCCTCCTTGTTATAGCGCACATACAGCTCGTTCAAGTCTTCCACTCCCAAACTCTCGAAGGGGACTTCTGAGGCGTAGGTATCATGAGCCGCCAACAGATTGCCAAACTGCGTTCCCCAGTCACCTAAATGATTATCTCGTACTACTGTGTAGCCGGTGGCATCGAGCAAGCGGGCCATAGCTTCACCAATGACTGTGGAACGTAAATGATTAACACCAAATGGCTTTGCGATATTCGGTCCTGAATAGTCAACTACGGCAACTTTACCCGAATTGTCAGCTAATCTTCCATGGCTCTCGCCGTCCTGAATAATCGCTTTCGCCCCAGCCATCAGCGGTTTATCGGCCACCCGTACATTCACGTATGGCCCTTTAGCTTCGACTTTTTCAAAAAAGGGCGTTGTTTCAGCAATTTCTTTGGCCGCGTCAGCCACGCTATTTGGATCTGTTTTCAGGCCCTTGGATATAGCGAACATCGGCAAAGCATAATCACTGGGGTTAGTTTCGCCCTTAGTTATGCCGGCTGGCGGCGTACCGACTTGGTTCAAGGCGCTTTTTCTAATTACGGCTCGGATCTCGCGGGGAATAACAGTACCATCTTCTTGAAGAACTTTTTGGAGAACTATGTGGGTAATCGTGCCGTCAATGACCTCATTTAATGTGGTCTTTAAAGCGACTGCTACTGGCGATTCGGCGGAAGGGCGATACCGTTGCCTCTCCGCTTCAACCATGCCAACGCTCTTCTCAATTTCGAAATCAGCGGCGGCCTTGTACGCCTCGAGAATTTGTGGCTGGCCAGAATGTGATTCATGAAATGACGTCATTGTTACCCGATACTTATCTTCCCTATTAGTGGCTATTTATAATAGCATTTTTAGGCAAACAATGCAAGTATTTTATCGCTGTTACGGTCGGCTTAGAGCTTGGTGCACAGCACCGATTTCGTCCCAGGGGTGAGGGCCGTCAGCACGTTCAATGGTTTTTTCATGGCCTTTGCCGAGCAAAAGCACGGTATCGCCTTTTTTGGCTCCTTTTAAGGTAAAAGTGATGGCTTCCAGGCGATCATGGATCAAGAAAAGGTCTTTTTCAAGTGTTTTTCCAGCTTTTTGTGCGCCGGCGGCAATTTCCTGGAGGATTTCTTTGCCGTCAACGTCGCGGTCGTCCTCTTCGGTTAGAATGACTTCATCGCAATAGCGGCCAGCTAGCTCACCCTGCACGGCGCGTTTGGCCTCATCCCGGCGCCCGGCTGAGCCAAACATCACAATCAGCCGGCCTTTCACAACCGGCTTCAAATCCTTAAATAACTTCTCGAAACTGTCCGGCGTGTGTGCAAAATCAACAATCACGTCAAAATCCTGGCCCTCGTCAATCCGCGTCATGCGTCCCTCCACACCCTCCAAAGCAGCAATTCCCTGCTCCACTTGCTGAGGTGTCAGGCCAACCACCCGTCCCACTGCCACGGCGGCCAGCGAATTATACACATTGAAGCTGCCGGGAATGCGACAAGTAATTTTATAGGTGTCTTCGCCGAAGGTGGCCACATAACTGCTGCCGCTCGGCGACATTTTGACGTTTTTGGCCCGCAAATCGCCCTGCTCCACCCCATATAGCAGAGGATTTTTAATGTCACTGGCAAACAGCGCCGCCGACGGATCTTCGGCATTGATAATGCCGGTGCGCAGCCCCCGGCGATTACGATTCGCCAACTTGAACAGCTTGCGCTTGGCGTCGCGATAGCGCTCAAACGTCCGATGATAATCCAGGTGCTCATGCGTAACATTAGTCATCGCCGCCACCGAGTACGAAATTCACCACACCCGGTTCTGAGCCAGAGCCTGACTGGTAACTTCCATCACCAGCCAATCCGCCTTGGCAGCCCGAACTTTCTTCAAACGACGCATCAACTCCGGCAGCGGCACATTGGTGTAGTGCTGAATTTGCGGCTGAATATCGTCACCAATCCCCCAGGCAACAGTGGTCATTAGCGCTGTTTTATAGCCGGCCTGCTGCAACATGCGGTGGATCATAAACGCCGTGGAAGT
>CAYZSM010000024.1:0-7369 GCA_964481105.1 uncultured Candidatus Saccharibacteria bacterium
CAAAATCGCAAGACCGAATTCATATCATGTGTCACCAGCACAATGGTAACTCCGCGTTTTTTCAGTTCCGCAAACACATCAAAGCATTTTTGCTGGAACGAAGCGTCGCCGACAGCCAGCACTTCGTCAATCAGCAATATATCCGATTGCGCCCGAATAGCAATCGAGAACGCTAACCGAACCTGCATGCCGGAAGAATAGTTCTTCAGTTTCTGATCCATAAAGCGTTCCAGCTCGGCAAACTCGACAATATCGTGATACATGGCCGTCATTTCCTTGCGGTTAAAACCAAGCAAGGCACCGTTCAGAAAGATATTTTCACGCCCCGAGAGTTCCGGATTGAAGCCGACTCCTAGTTCAATAAACGGCGTCAGTTTGCCGGTAATTGCGATCTCGCCGTGACTTTGGGAGTAAATTCCGGCCAGCAGTTTTAGGAGCGTGCTCTTGCCGCTGCCATTCCGGCCGACAATCCCAAAAAATTCACCCTTTTTTATTTCAAATGAGACATCTTTCAGGGCCTGCTGCTTTTCATAGGATGTATTGCGATTATAAAAGTTGACGACCGCACCCTTGATGGAGTTGGTTCTCTCGTGAGGCAGCTTAAACGTTTTGCTGACGCGCTTAACCGTAATAACAGCATCGTGGCCGTCGTTGTGGTGGTCGTCACTCATTGCTAAATATTCTCCGCAAAATACTGCGATTCTTTACGAAAATACAAAAGACCGATCACCAGCACCAGGACAACCACCGCAAACGGAATAAAAATATACGGACCATTGTCGAACAGGCGGTAAATGGTCGGGGTATTGTGTGTAATCGTGGCGTAGCGGGCGTCCTGTATAGCTTGGGCCATCGGGTTGAGCAGGATGATTTTTTGGGCGGTGACACTCGGGATGAACGACATGGCGTACAAAATCGGTGTCAGGTAAAAGCCGGCCTGCAAAATCACTTCCCAAATATAATTTATGTCGCGGAATTTTACAAAGGCGGCAGCCAGGAAGAACGATAGCCCCAAAGCTAGTACGTACACTTCGGCCAAAATCAGCGGCAGCCACAGTGTGGTGCGCAGCAGGTCAACGTGGTTCAGCAGCATGAAGACGACAATGACGATCAGGTTTAAAAACAGGTTAATCAGCGCTGAGATGCTGCTGCTAAAAACGATCATCCAGCGCGGGATACGAATTTTGCGGATCAGATCGCCGCGGCCGACAATCGAGCCGAGACTTTGGACGGTCATTTCCACAAAAAAGTTCCAAATAACAATGCCCAGCAGCAAATAAACCGGAAAGTGCGGGATGTCACCACCCGATTTCAGCACCTTGACAAACACCGCGTACAAAATTACGAACATCAAGAGCGGCCGCAGCAGCGACCAGGCATAGCCGAGCGCTGAGCCCTGGTAACGGAGCTTAAAATCAGTGCGCACTAGCTCCGCCAGCAGGGCGCGATTTTGTTTGGTGACAAAGCGCTTCATTTATTAGGGTATTATAGAGGAAGGAAGCTGCTAAGTCGATGATTGAGACCTGTGTCATTATCCCTAATTGGAACGGTGCCGACAGCCTGAAAGACTGCCTGGATTCGCTGCAGGCTCAGTCGTTGAAAGCCCACATTATTGTCGTCGATAACGCTTCGCATGACGGTTCCCGCGAACTGGTGAAAAAACACTATCCGAACATCGAATTACTTATAAACAGCGAGAATAAAGGCTACGCCGGCGGCGTGAATCCCGGCTTCAAACGGGCTATGGAACTTGGCGCCACATACGCCGCGCCCTTTAACAACGACGCCGTCGCCGATAAGCACTGGTTAAAACATTTGGTCCGCGAGCTGGACACTCATCCTAAAACCGGCATTGCCACCTGCAAACTGCTGACCGCTGACGGCAAAAAACTGGACAGCACCGGGGACTATTACACGGTGTGGGGCTTGCCGTATCCGCGCGGCCGCGGCGAGACCGATCTCGACAAATACGACGACCAAACCGAAATATTCGGCGCCAGCGGCGGCGCCAGCCTGTACCGGTTGAGCATGCTAGAAGCAATCGGTTTACTTGATGAAGACTTTTTTGCCTACTACGAAGATGTCGATCTCAGCTTTCGGGCCCAGTTAGCCGGCTGGAAAGTCGCCTACGTGCCGGCGGCCAAAGCTTACCACCAGATTGGCGCCACCAGCAGCCGTATGCAAGGCTTCACCACCTATCAAACCATGAAGAATTTACAGCTGCTGTGGTTCAAAAACGTGCCAGGCCGCTACCTGTACCGCGTCGGCTGGCGGTTTTTCCTGGCTCAGTGTCTATTTATTGGACGAGCCATCTCGCGCGGCCAAGGTGTTACAGCCATTAAAGGCGACTTTAAGGGCACATTTTTACTGTTTGCCGATTTCGGCAAACGCCGCCGCATTCAGCGCTCCAAGCAAGTCAGCGACGATTACATCTGGAAACTAATGGTTCATGATCTGCCGCCGAACGCCGCGGCTTTACGAAAATTGCGCGCTGCCTGGTGGAAGCTGACCGGCAAACGATAACGACAGCCCTAGCCTTGGGCAGCCGGAGCGTATAAACTGGAGGCAGTGGTAGAGAACACTCACAAATACCACAACCTTGAGGGCCTTCGAGGTTTAGCGGCACTGGTTGTCGTTTTTTGGCACTTCACCATCGCTTTTTTGCCATTTCTCGTTGGTTTCGCTGCGGTTGCGCGTCATACTCCCTTTGACAAATATATTGCCAATTCACCGCTGTTTTTGCCGTTTGCTGGCAGCTTTGCGGTTGTCGTCTTTTTCGTGCTGAGCGGTTTCGTGCTGAGCCTGAGCTTTTTTAAGCGCCGCGATAGCGGGGTGCTGGTGGCTGCCGCCAGTCGTCGTTATTTCAGATTGATGCTGCCAGCGCTCGGTTCGGTGCTGCTAGCCTACTTTATTATGAAATTTACCGGAGCTCACAGCCATTTGGCCACGGCTAAAATCACTGGCTCACCTTGGCTCACCTGGTTCTGGAACTTCCCGCCTCACTTCGGTGAAGCCATACGTCAGGGTGCCTACGGTGCTTTTTTCAATCAGCAAAACTCCTACAACACTAATCTGTGGACGATGTACATTGAACTGACCGGCTCCTTCTTGGTTTTTGGCTTCCTCGCGTTTTTTGGTCGGCTGCAAAAGCGTTGGATTATGTATCTGGCGTTCTCGTTGATTTTCATTCATTCCTGGTATCTGGCCTTTTTGTTCGGCATCGCCATCTGTGACGTTTGGGTTAATTATCCAAGCCTAAAGGCTCGGCTTTCCGCTCCCTATGCCACACTTCTGTTGGTGGCAGCGGTTTTCTTAGGCAGTTGGCACATAAGCTTCAACATCTATACCAGCGTGTACTCTCACCTGACGTTGCCGTTCTTTACGGCGGCTAGTACCGAACAGCTTGCCCGGACGATTGGCGCGGCCTTATTGATTATTTCGGTGCTAAGCCTGCCCTGGCTATCACGCTTTTTTGAATCTCGACCGTTGCGCTATCTGGGCCGTATTTCATTTTCGCTGTACCTGGTGCATTTGAGCATCATTTATAGTTTTTCGTGCATATTGTTTAACCGCTTGTTGCCGCACCTTGGCTACGGCAAAAGCTTTTTGGTGATGTTTCCGGTTTCCTTAGCCTTGATTATGGTAATTTCGCACTACTACACCAAATACGTCGATGCACCATCTATAGCCTTGTCAAAGTTTATTGGTACCTGGCTGCATTCACCAGGGGGAATATTTTCCAAAGCTAAGCGGACTCAAGCCAAGGCAACCGATGAACCGGTCCCGGCTGCACCCGGCCTGATCGTTAACGAGTAATTCTATGAAGATTGCTATCGACGCCCGGGAACTCCGCACCAGCAGCGGCCGCTACGTTGAGCGCCTGCTGCATTACCTGCAAAAACTAGAAGGCAACGAGCACGACTTCACAGTGCTGCTCAAACCGGCCGACATGGCCGGCTGGCAGCCTTCCAGCCCGCGCTTCCAGGCAGTTGCTTGTCCGCACCAAGAATTTACTTTTGACGAGCAGTTCGGGTTGCGCCGTCAGCTGAACGGCCTGGATCTGGATTTGGTGCATTTTCCGTTTGCGCAGCAGCCGGTGTGGTACGGCGGCCGCACGGTGACGACCATCCAGGATCTGACGACGCTGCGCTTCGACAATCCGGCTAAAAATCCGCTGCTATTTCGCGTTAAGCAGCGCGTGTACGGCTATGTCGTCAAGCGAGCCGCTCATAATGCCCTCCAGCTGATCACGCCTTCGCAGTTCGTCAAAGACGATGTCGCCCGTTATGCCGGTGTGGATCCCGGAAAGATCACCGTAACCTACGAAGCGGCCGATCCGATTGAGCAGTCTCCGGAACCGCTGCCGGAACTGGCCGGCAAAAAATTCATTATGTATGTTGGTCGGCCGACACCGCACAAGAATCTGCGGCGGCTGATTGAGGCTTTCGCTGTGCTCAGAGCCGAACATCCTAATTTGCTGCTGGTGCTGGCCGGCAAAAAAGATACTAATTATCAAATGATCGAAGCCGCGGCCCACACCCAAAAAGGCTTAGTGTTTACCGGTCAGGTTACTGAAAGCCAACTGCGCTGGTTGTACGAAAATTGCGCCGCCTATGTCTTTCCGTCGCTCAGCGAAGGCTTTGGCCTGCCGGGACTAGAGGCCATGGTGCACGGCGCGCCGGTAATCTCCAGCAGCGCTACTTGCCTGCCAGAAATCTACGGTGAAGCAGCGCACTATTTTGATCCAACAGATACACAAGCCATGGCCGATGCCATCAACGAAGTTTTAACTGATAAAGAATTACGGCTGCGGCTCGTGGAAACCGGCCGGCGGCAAGTCCAAAAATATTCCTGGCAGCGCATGGCTGAGCAAACGCTGGCCGTCTACGAAGCGGCGCTCAAATAGTTATTGGCCTGGCTTCAGCACAATGTGCCGGTCACGGCCTTCGCCGGCCGACTCGCTGGTTAGCCCATAGTCGGCTGCCAGTTGATGCACCACCCGGCGGTCGGCGGCATTCATCGGCTCCAGTTCCATATTTTCACCGCTGTCTTTGACCTGTTTGACCCAATCTTCGGCTCGCTCACGCAGGCGGTCGGCTCGCTGCTTCTTGTATTCGGCAATATCAACGTTCACGCGGTTATGGACATAACCCTGATTTTTCAGGGCGGTGCTGGTCAGGTACTGCAGGGAACGCATGTTTTCGCCGCGCTGGCCGATCAAAAAGCCGTTCAAGTGCGTGCTCGGCACATTCAGCTGGATAACTTCGTCGTCACTGGTAGCATAGACATCGGTGTTCAATCCAAAAAATGACAGCAGGTCTTCCAGATATTTTTTGCCATAGCCGATAGCTTCTTCCAATGAGTCGTTCATTTTTTGCGCCTCTTTTTCTTGGATGATTGCTTGCCGGCTTTGGCCTTGGCGGCGCTCCCCTTGGCGGTCGGCACAGCTACGACTTCGGCTTCAGGAATCGCCCGGACATCTTTTTTGCCGGATTTATCGGCAATCGCTTCCATTTCGGTCTCGTCTTTGCCGAGCACAATGCTTTGCTGGATAAAGGCGGTGATGCCGCCGACCAGCCAGTACAGGCTCAACGCCGAAGCCAAGTTGACCGTAAACAGGAAAATCATGGCTGGCAGCAGGTAGACGGTGCTGCGGCCGACCGCGGCATTAACCTCGGACTGGTCAGCCTGCTTGCCGGCACCGGCTTCCTTGAGGATAGCCCGCAACCCGCGTGACTCTTTGTCGCCTGGCAGCAGCTGCTTGCTCTGGAAGAACTGCGCCACGGCACTGCCGGCAACCAGCAGCATGGCCGGCCAATAAATTCCGCCGCCGCTCCCTAGCGCCGCACGACTTAAATCAACCAAGCCGAATAAGGTGTCATCAAACAGATGAATGTTGTGCGACCACTGCTCCATCCACGGCAAATGCTGCAGGGTCGGGTAGGCAAAGCTGACAATGTTGTGCGGGTCTTGGATAATCCGGCGCAAACCGCTATACAGACCAATCAGCACAATCAATTGCACGATCAGCGTTGGAATCGTGCCAAACGGATTGATGCCGCGTTCTTTGTACAGCTCCATCAGCATCAATGACTCTTTTTGGCGATTACCCTTGGTGGCTTGCTTAATCTTTCTGATCTCCGGTTGAAGTTTTTTCATGGCTTTGGCCTGGTGCAGCTGTTTTTTGACCAGCGGCCACAATAGCAAACGGATGACAATCGTAAAGATAATCAGGCTCAAGCCGAAGTTATGCCCCGGAATCAGAGCATAAATCAGCACTAACAGATTAAAAATTGGTTGGACGATCAGTGTGGTGAACATTATTGTTTACTACTATACCATGACTGACCGATGGTACGCCGCCTCTTAAAGTCCGTGGCCGCTAGTCGGCCGCCGGTTTCACTTTTTGCAGCAGGCTTTGGATAGCCGCCTCAAGCTGAGCGCTTTCCACACTAGCCACCTGGTCATTAAACACCGTGAAGACCAGATCGGTACCGGCGGCAATGCTGTCGCCGTGACGGCGAACGGCTTCGTATATTCGCCGGCGAATACGGTTACGAGTAACCGCCGACTTGCTGACCTTGCGGCTGACGACCACCGCCACCCGGTACGGCCGCCGCGGCCCGCGACTGCCATAGCGCAAACTCAAAAGCGGCCCGCGAACAGTCTGGCCGGAGCGATAGACACCGTTCAGGCTGCCGTAGCCGTGGAAGCGATGCGTTCTGGCTATCATCTGATTCGTCCTAGCCGTTTATAAAGCTACTTATGCTTAGACGGAAAGTTTGACGCGGCCTTTAGTGCGGCGGCGCTTTAAGACATTACGTCCGGCCTTGGTCGCCATGCGCTTTAAAAAGCCATGTTCGCGTGAGCGGGAGCGTTTTTTTGGTTGGTAAGTGCGTTTAGGCATGTCAGTAGACTATAGCGCAGCTATGTGGTTTTGACAATGTTTGGCCACTAAAGCGACGGGGTTATCCACGGATCTTCTGATATTATCCACAAATTAACAGATGGCCCGACAGCCTGTGTAAAAGTTTCTCTCGTGCACCCGTTTTGAGAACTCGCCAATCACTAGCAGCAATAACTGTGGAAAACTTGCGGTGGTTGCCGTATAGTTAGGAACTACAAAGAGGAGCGGTAATGCAGACGGATGCTTTATGGCAGGCAGTTTTGGGTGAGATCGAATTGTCGATTTCGCACGGCAATTTTATCACCTGGTTTAAAAATACCTGCCTTATGAAATACTCCGAGGATACCGTTGTGATTGGCGTGCCCAACATTTTTATCAAGCAGCAGTTGGAAAAAAAGTACGGTACCATAATCATCCAAACGCTCGCCAAAAACGGCGTCAACGCCAAACAGATTGAATACA
>CAYZSM010000025.1:0-1780 GCA_964481105.1 uncultured Candidatus Saccharibacteria bacterium
CGTTTCCATACCGGTGGAGACCAATGCCAAATTGCGTGAATCGCGCTTATTTAAATCCACCTCTGAACATATCCGTAAATCGGCCCTGACAATTATTCGAGCGTTTATTATGTACAAGCCTTACTTAATTTTCGGCTGGCTGGGCGGCTTGTTGTTTGCTCTCGGTTTGATACCTTTCGCTCGTTTCGTTTATTTTAGCCTGTTAGACGGCTCGACGGCCGGACATATTCAGTCACTGCTGGTGGGCTCGCTGCTGATGATTGCCGCCTTTTTGTGTCTTGTGCTGAATATCATCGCTGATTTGATCCGCATTAATCGCATGCTCATTGAGGATAACCTGGAGCAAACCAAGCGATTACGCTTCGGCAAATCTTAATATAAGAACTCGGAAGGGAAGTGATAGCCGGGCACGACTGGTCCAATTGTCCGTTGCACAGCATGGTTAGCTGTCCGAACTGCCGGATTTGGCCAATACCAGGTGTCACTACTGCGCAATATATAGGTTAATGCACCGCCGCCGTAAGCTAAACAGGCGATCATAAGTGTTGCTGTAAGCAGTTTCAAGCCGGTGCGGCACCGTAACCCTTGGCCGACCGCCAGCGTGCCAAAAAGCAGTGCCGCAGGAGCAATCGGCAGCAAGTAGCGACCGTTAATAGCGACTGGCTGTCCGGTGCGCATATAGGCCTGATAATTATTCAGAAACAGTACGACCACATATAGCAGGCTAACCCCCAGAAGTAACGTGAGTACCTGGCGATTATACCGAGTAAAAACTTGCCGTCCGTACCCTATAAACGCCAGGAGCCCGACAACGCTAGCCACCAGAGCACTGACTGCCGGTACAATCAGTGGACTGCGTGTTTGAAATTGGGTTGCCGGCCCGTCAACAGCAAAAAAGAGACGCAGCCACATATAGCAGGCTAACCCCCAGAAGTAACGTGAGTACCTGGCGATTATACCGAGTAAAAACTTGCCGTCCGTACCCTATAAACGCCAGGAGCCCGACAACGCTAGCCACCAGAGCACTGACTGCCGGTACAATCAGTGGACTGCGTGTTTGAAATTGGGTTGCCGGCCCGTCAACAGCAAAAAAGAGACGCAGCCACATGCCCCGCACCCATTCCTGCGTAAAGTCCGCTAGACTATCGCCATCATCAACTTTGTAGGCCTCCAGCGTATGGTCGCGTAACCACGGACCATAAGCGCTACATTGCTGGATACTTAGCACGACGTCGCAATCAGGCAAAGGCGTATGATAGCGCACTAGATTGATACCGTAACGCTCCACCGCCAAACTAGCACTAACAATAACAAATATGATCAGCAAGCTGCGACGAATCCAATGTAACCGACGCATACAAACAACCATGTCTCGACCAAGCAGTCTCCAACCTTTGTATATTTGATAGATACGCCACATCATAAAAAGCATCACTGCCAGGAAAATAGGCAAAAATGCATACTTCACAATGCTGGTGATTAAGCATAATCCCAGGAGAACAGCGAGTCCAGAGCCATTCAAACGACGCTCCTGCTGCATTTCATCACTCAGCCTTGCGGCCTGTAACAAGACCGCCGCTACCAGCGGCAAAAATAAGTTGTCGTAATTTATTTGAGCAGCGAGCAAGGGGACAACCGGAAACAGTATAAAAACTAGCAGGACGGCGTGTGTTGCAGCCTTCGAAGCACCAGTTTTAAGCAATAACTTTCGGTATAAGCTCAAGCCGAGGCCAAACATGCCGATATTCATGGCCCGCAGCCACAGTACTTGGATTGTCTG
>CAYZSM010000025.1:1790-7361 GCA_964481105.1 uncultured Candidatus Saccharibacteria bacterium
ATTGTCTGATCACTCGTGAAAGCCGCTATCAATCGGTAGGGAAAACTCAGCAGGTAATGATACAGATATGAGGGGTCGCGGAACACTGGACCGAAACTGTCAGCGTCCAGCGGCTGTGATTGCCAGAAAGGATTTATATGATGGACATACAGCCGAATAATCCCAAGGTGGTAATCTTCATCAAAAGCCATCGGATAACGGCCACTCAAAGCAATCCAAGCAGCCTGGAAAACGAGCAGCAGGATTATTCCCCTGAAAAACCATTCGCTTCTGAGTAACATCATTGCCTGGCGGATAAAAACGGTGCTAGTCTTTTTTGACATAAATCGTTGCTTGATAGGGCTATTATAGCGAGAATCGGCCCCAATAAGCTACTATAAAGGCAATGAATCGCTCACTGCTGCGCCAGATAGGAACGATTGTCGTGCTAGTAGTCACGATTGCCGCCTTTGTGTACTATTTTAGCCGTCATCCAGAAGTAGGCCAACAGCTGCGGGCAACTTCGCCAAGCCTGCTGGCTTTACTGCTGGCACTATATCTGGCGGGAATCGGTGCGCTGACGCTAGTAACCTTGGCCACACTGAGATTATGCAAGCTGCAACTGCCAGGTAGCGAAGGCTTGCTGCTTACGATGTATACCGCAATTATTAACTTTTTTGGGCCATTGCAAAGTGGTCCAGCTTTCCGGGCCGTCTATCTCAAAAAAAAACACGGGCTGAAACTTAAAGAGTACGGTGTTGCCAGCCTAGTATATTACTTTTTTTACGGAGGCTTAAGTAGTTTACTACTGCTGTCCGGCGTGCTGCACTGGTGGCTGGTGGCGGTAGGGGTAATCGGCCTTTTGATAGGCTACGGTCTGAGCCGAAGCCGTAAACTGGCGCCCCGCTTCCAGCAGCTGGATCTGCGCGGCTGGTACTTGCTAGCCCTGGCAACTTTATTGCAAATTATAGTTGTGACCGCCATTTATTACGCCGAACTGCGCAATGTGGCTCCGGGTGTGCAGCTTTCGCAGGCTTTAGTCTATACTGGCGCCGCAAATCTTGCTCTGTTTGTCTCCCTGACCCCCGGAGCAATCGGCTTTCGCGAGTCTTTCCTAGTATTTTCCCAGCATTTGCATCATTTAAGCAATAACGCTATTGTGGCCGCAAACATCATCGACCGGGCGATGTATATGGTTTTGTTGATAATTTTAGCTCTGTTTATTTTCGGTACCCATGCGCAACGCCGACTCGGTGTTAAAAGCAGCGAAACACCCCCCGAAAAAGTGTAGTCCTTATGCTATGCTTTTTAGTATGTTACTGTTGATCCACATTATTTTGGCTATTAGTAGTATCTGCTGGAGCTGCTATTTACTGTTTCAGCCTTCCTTAAAGAGCCTGCACACTTCTATCGCGCTCACTGCCGCTACCTTGATCAGCGGCACAGCCTTGACCATTCTTAGCAACAGCAGCATCCTGCCGGCCTGTCTTAGCGGCCTACTATACAGTTTAGGTACCAGCACAGCTATACTTATTGCAAATAAAAGACTGGCTAGCAGCCCTTAGATCTTACTTAGGGGCGCGTTGGCCGTTGTAAGGGCCAGGAACTGCAATAATCGCCCCGTCAGATACTCTCTCAGATGTGTTGTCGTTAACCTTGACTACATCTTCTAGACAGCCGCGCCCGAGTTTAAGGACTACTTTGTCATGGGCCGCTTGCTGCTCACGCGCATCAAGCTGGTCACTAGGTATAGCATCAAGGTTAGCCTCATTGCGACATTGCGCCATAAACAGCCAGTGTTCTGTGTTTAGAATGATGCCTTTACTGATATGCGGCCGGTCAACATGAGCCCTTACAAGACCGTCTTTGCCCGTTACAAGAGCACTCCGCTGAACATCGGGGTCATCTAGTAAGGGACCCAGTACTTTTTGCGCCCCTACGCCAGCTAGGCCGGTTGCTAGAACAATAGCTAATACATTTGGAACGTTAAATCGGCGACTAGACGGGTAAGAATCGTGCATTGCCATATTATTATGATAATACACTATTATTTGTGATTTACAAAGTTAGTTGTATGGATAGTATTTCGATTTTAGAAGTGCTCACGAATATGAGAAAAAGAGTACTCCCATTCGGCATTCGCTTTTTTGTGAGGATTAAAGATGTGTTGCGGATCCATGATGTCTTTGGCTTCGCGAAAGTGCTTTAGCATCGGCCTACCATACATTTGTTCTAGCCATGGACCGCGCACCAAGCCGTCGTTATGCTCGCCCGACAATGAGCCACCGTATTTGAGAACTAAATTATTAACGGCTTTCATAGCCGGCAATATTTTCCGGCGATCCATCGGATCTTCCAGTTTCATAAGCGGAATAACATGGAAGTTGCCGTCACCCATATGACCGGCAATGGTTGCTTGCAGCTTATATTTTTTAATAATCCGGCGCAGTTTCGGCAGGAAAGCCGCTAGATGAGCCGGTGGTACTACAAAATCGTCAATGAAAGGAGCAGTGTGCTTGTCTTTGACCTTGCTGCGCAGCAGCTGGAAACTGTAGCGCCGCATGATCCAGAATTTTTCAGATTTACCTTCGGTAGGATCTTCTTCTTCGCCGTTAATTTCATAGCGTGCTCGATGTTTACGCAGCTCCTGGTGCAAGGTATGAATTTTTTGACGGACCTCGGCTTCAGTCTCGCCGTTGAATTCAATCATCAGGATCAGCTTGGGAATACCCCGCAGTAACTGCAGACCGTCAGGAATAAGCGTCACCAGTAAGCGAATAAACCGTTTCCACCCCAATAATTTTAGAAAACTAGGCATGAAGCGAATTGACAGCCACAGCGTCGCGTCATCAAATGACTCAAAAGTGGCCGGGTGATACTCCAAAACTTTCGGAATAACTTCGCCAAGGTCATCAATACCACGCATAAAGAGCACTAACAGGCCGGAGTGCGGGCGAGCCGGCACTAGCCGAAAATGGATGTCGGTTACGAACCCCAACGTACCTTGAGCGCCGACAATCAGCTTAGTCAAATCAAAGACGCCGGTTTCGCGGTCCCAGACATCCCACAAGTTATAGCCCGTGGAATTTTTACTGACGTGCGGTTTGGCGGCCTTAATTTCATCATAGTGCTCATCGAGCAAACGATATAGCTTGCGGTAGACCTGGCCTTCGAAATCTTTTTGCTTCATTTTTTTTGCCAGTTCGGCTTTATGGAGCGGCTTGACGGTGCGTTCTACGCCGTCAGCAAATACGAACTGCAGCTGCGTCACAAAGTTCTCTGTTTTGCCGTATTCTAAAGATTTCTCGCCACCGGAGTTATTGTTGACCATGCCGCCGATACTGGCCAGATCGCGGGAGGCAGGATAGCTCGGCATCAGGGCACCGTGGCGCAAAGTCCGGGCTTCGAAATCGCGGTAAAAGACGCCGGGCTGGGCTTGCGCAGCATCAGCGCTGATTTTTTCAATGGCCTTAAAATGTCGGAGGAAATCGACGATAATCGAATCATTGATGGCGCCACCGGACATATCAGTGCCAGCCGAACGTGCCGTCAGGCTTAACCCATGATGTATGGCCTTCTGGGCTGCTACTAATTTGACGAGTTTTTCCACGTCAGCGGCAGTCTTGGGCGCCACTATTAACTTCGGTCGCAGCTCAAACATCGAGGCGTCATGACTATATAAATCGAGCACTGCCGGCGCATTTTCAATCTCGCCCGCAAATCCGGCCTTATGTAGACCGCTGATAAATTCATCCATATCCCTAAGCTTAAGGGCTTTCGGCTATGGAATGCAAGCCGGAAGTATATACTGTAGGCAAGATGCGTATCGCAATTGTCGGCCCGACCCATCCATACAAAGGCGGTATCGTTCAACATACTACTGAACTCGCCCACCGGCTGACCCAAGCCGGCCACGATGTAGAAATTATTTCTTGGCGCACGCAATATCCATTTTTTTACCCCGGTGCACAATTTGTAGCCGACAATAAGCCGGAATTACCGCTGCATGCCGGTTCAAAACGAGTGTTGTCATGGAAAAATCCGGCCGGCTGGGCAAGATGGGGACGTCATTTACGGCATTTTGATCGCTTAATTTTTGTCTGGTGGGTCCCAACTATTCAAGGACCTGTTTACTTAGGCATGCTCAGCGCCCTGGGGCGAAAACGTCCGCCGCTCACGCTTATTTGCCACAATGTGTTGCCGCACGAACCACGCCCTGGCGACCGACAGCTGGCTAGAAGGGTGCTAAAAAAGTGCGAACTAGTTGTGGTCCACACGGGAGCTCAAGCCCAGCTGGCCAGTGATTTAGGCGCTCGCACGGTGCATACTGCCGACCTGCCACTGAGCTTATTAAAACGTCCCTCCGATAAAATTGGAAAGTCAGCAGCCGGCCAATTACTGTTTTTCGGCTTCGTGCGGCCCTATAAAGGCGTGGATGTTTTATTGCAGGCTCTAGCCAGTTTACCTGAGGTGCGCCTAACTATTGCCGGCGAATTTTGGGATGACGTTCGGATGTATCAACGCTTGATAGAAGAGTTAGGTCTTCAAAAGCGAGTGCGAATTTTGAATGGTTATATTCCAGCCGGGGATTTAGCTGCCTTAATTAGCCAAGCCGACGCTGTGGTACTCCCATATAAAGAAGGTACGGCTTCATGGAATGTCAGCTTGGCACATGCTTATGGCACACCGGTAATCGCTACCACGGCCGGTTCACTAGGCAGCCAGGTACGTGATGGCATTGATGGCTTTGTCTGTGAGCCGAACAATGTTACGGCGCTCGCGAATACGATGCAGCGCTTTTACGAACCCGGAGTCGCTAAGCGGCTTCGCAAAAACATTCCGCCGACAACGACTGATGAAGACTGGGCCCTCTACGTCACGGCCTGCACTAGGGACTAGCCAGAGACGGGTTTGCCTGTATAATCATAAGCAAGATGGCAAAAAAAGAGCGGATAGTAATCGTGGGAGGGGGTTTTGGCGGCGTCAAAGCGGCCCTAGAGCTGGCCGACAGTGAGCATTTTGCAGTGACCCTGATAAGCGCTGACAGCGACATGCGCTACTATCCAACGCTGTATCATACCGCCACCGGGAGCCAGCGAGCTAATTCCAGCGTGCCGTTGCAGCGAATTTTCGCCCATAAACCAATAGAACTAGTACAAGCAACCGTGAGCGACTTGGACAGGAAAGCTAAATTAGTCAGCACCGCTGAGGGACTGACGTATCCATACGACACACTTATTATCGGCCTGGGCGTAGTCACCAATTACTTCGGTATCGCCGGCATGGAGGAATACTCCTACACCATTAAAACCCAAACTGAGGTCGCGCGTTTTAAGGCTCATTTACACCAGCAGCTGATTGATGATCGCCGACCGGATCTTAATTACGTGATTGTTGGTGCCGGACCGACTGGCATAGAGCTAGCTGGTGCTTTGCCGAGTTATTTGAAGCGCATCATCAAAAACCACAATTTGCCGCACCGAGCGATTCATGTTGATCTTATTGAAGCCGCTCCCCGTTTGCTGCCTCGCCTGCCGAAAGATACTTCACGGTTAGTACGTCGCCAGCTAAAACGCCTCGGCATCAGACTGT
>CAYZSM010000026.1:0-7245 GCA_964481105.1 uncultured Candidatus Saccharibacteria bacterium
AGGCTTGGTAATGGTTTGCTGACAGCCAGTAGGCAATACCGCTATACAGCAGGACTTCTTTCATGCGATCGGTAGAAGCGACCAGTAGCATGCCCGATTCGCTGGCTCGGTGTTGCAAGCGGGCCAGTTCGCCGTCCAGCGCATCAAATAAGCCAAAAATAATCAGTAAAATACCGGCCGGCACCAGTTTATCAGCTGCAATCAGCACGGCGATCGGCAGGTGCATACCGGCCCCAACCACCGTGACGGTCGTCGGTCGCAGCCGGCCGCCGCTCACTTGGTTGAGCCAACCGGCAATTCGCCGCATGATACCTCGAACGAATTGGCGCGGTCCATCAACGATATGCATGCTTCTACTGTACGTGGGATCATTACAAAAAAGAAAGAAAATAGTATATGTTTAAGAGATGAGACTGCATCACCGAGGCAAAAAAGCTGATTGGCATCGGGTGCTGCCTGAGAAGCGCAACTTCTGGCAGCGCCTGGCGAAGCTGTCCGCCGGAGTGGCAACACCCGGCAATCTGATCAGTTTGGGTGGCTTGCTGCTGGTGTTGCTTGGCACTTGGTTACTGGTTCAGCAGCAGTATGTAGCTGGTCTGTCGGTGATTGTTGTTGGTCGGATTAGTGATGTACTCGATGGTATCGTTGCCGAAAAAACCGGGACGAAGAGTCCGCTCGGAGAAATTGTAGACACCACCGTTGATAAGTTAGCCGTGTTGATTATTGTGCCGGTGCTGATTATTGAACACTTACTACCGCTGCCCATCGTGTATATTATCCTGCTGCAAAACACTATAAATGTATTGATTGCCGCCATTGCTAAAGTCAGGCAGGTTGAGCTGCGCCCTAGTATTGAAGGCAAAATTAGCATGGCGGCTAGTTGGACTACGGTGGTGGCTTTTAGCGTTTTAGCAATTGCCCGTGAGCACCACCAGCCGGCCAAAGTAAATACTTTGGTTGCAATCGTAGCCTATGCTGCGCTAGCGACATTTTTAATCTATGGTTATCGGGCTTCTCGAAATTACGCACGCCTGGTTTTCAATCGGCGGCCGGTGCTGCTCAGTGAATTGCATCGGGCAATCGTCATTATTAATCCACAAAGTAGTAATGTTCAGCGTATTGATAGGCGTAGCCATGAATTGGCCAGACTGTTTCCTGATACTAAAGTCACACTTATTGAAACAAGCGCACGGCCGGGCCAACTCACAGATCGGTTGCGGCGTGAACTCAACACCCAAGCCGGACCGACATTACTAGCAATTGGTGGCGGTGACGGAACAGTCCACGTAATCATCAATGCCCTCATGGAATTACAGGGTGAAGGCCAAAATCTGGCTGATGTTCCGATATTGCCGCTGTGGGGTGGTAATGCCAATGATCTGGCTTATATGCTCAATGGCTTGCCGTCACGAGTAACGCTCAGCAGTATTTTGAACCGAGGAAGACTGGTTGCCGTTCATCCGCTCAAAATTGTTATTACAGAAGGAAACCATAAAGCGGCCGAACGCTATGCCGCCTGTTACGCCAGTTTTGGTGCCTCGGCGTATGCTGCAGCCGAACTAGAAAAACCAACACATAAAAATGAAGTACGCAGTAGCGGTGCTTTTGGAACATTTATGAAAGAACTGCGGCAAGCCACCCGAGCTATGTTGAGTGCTTCGGGTTTTGACGCCGAGCAAAATGGCGAACGAATTAAAATTTTCGAACAGGTTTTTGCAAACGGTTCACGCATGGCCAAGCTGGATCGTTTTCCAATTAAGCTGCATGAAAAAGTATTTTACCGGATAGTTAAATCCGATCGATCAACGACAGTGGCGTTTTATCTCCGGCAACTTATCCAGGGCAAAAAGCTCGGTGAAGTTACCGATCGGACATTTCGTTTCACCACACGTGAACGGGCCTGGGCGCAATTTGACGGTGAAGCCACAGTCTTAGCTGCGAACACCACCGTTAGTGTCGGCTTAGCCGAAATGCCGTTTTATGCCGTCAGCACCAAATTGGAACCGCAAAAGAAGAGCCGATCTTTTAAGCGGTAGCTTTGGTTGGGGTCTTAAGTTTTTGAGGTTTTGCAATTTTAGGAGTTTTGGCCGAGCTCAGTTTTTGGGCGTCTTTGGCGATCAGGTAAATCATGCCGCTTAATACTAGCGCGCCAATTGCTTGGCTGGCAGTCAGACCCTGATGCAGGAAGAACCAGCCAACAATAAATGCTGACAGCGGCCAGGCCAGTTCCAAAACGGCTGCTCGCGAAGCCGCAATGCGCTGTAAGCCGAAGTAGTAAATCGCCAAAGCCACCAGCCCGGTTGAGAACGTGATGGCCGCCAGGTATTTAAACTGATCGAGTGTGATCTTGCCAAGGGAGCTACTGCTGCCGGAGGCCAGTACAAACAATATGGCAAAAAACGGTGTGATGCCAAAACGAGCGGCCGTGATATGCAACGATGAGGTATCTTTCAGGGCGTACTTGGAAAAGGCCGTGGAAGTACCCCAGGCGGCCGCGGCGCCGACGGCCATCAATGCTGCCATCAGCGTGCCATTGCCAGTCGACAAATTAACGCTGATATCTGGGAAAGTCACAAAATAAGCTGCCACCAAAGCCACGGCTGACAGACCCATAAAACGTTTGGTGAGCGGTTCGCGCAGCAGCAGTGCCGAGGCGCTGATGGCAAAGATCGGGTTCAATTGTTGGAGCAGTACAACCACCGAGAAGGGAATAAACTGAATCCGGCCCAGCGCCGCGGTATACAAAATAGTGCCAACTGCACCAGACAGAAAGGACACACCAATAATAGCCTGCCACTGCCGTCGGGTTAGTTTTTTGAAAGCCCGTAGCGACGGCAAAATGATTGGTAACAACACAATAAAGCCGAACAGGTGCTCATAAAACACAATAACTGGGGCAGGCAAGGTGTACAAATGCCGCCGCAGCAGGCCATCCACGCTAAAGAGTAGGGCTGCCAAAATCAAAGCCGGCGCACCGAATTTTATATATTTCATAACTGATTCCTTTTCTGCCGCGCTCCCACGCTGCTCTCGCTAAAAAAGCGAGTCCCGACTATACGGTCGGCCCATGAGTTGCACATGGTCATCCCTTGCTTTTGGAACAAAGGTCGACGGCTATACGTCCGATTGGCGAATTTCACGCCACCCCAGGAAATTAAATTAATAGCACCTAAATAGTATAACCACTCGCTACAATAAAGTCATGCGCGCAAAAGCAGTGAACCGCCGCAGCGGACTAATACTATGGCAAGCGGCCTTTTTACTGCTTGGTAGCACATGGCTCTGGGCGCCATATGCTAACCACGTTTTAAATAATCGCCTTACCCTTATTAGTCAGTATGAAATAATCTCACAGCCGTACTCGCTGTTTTTTAGAACCGGAGATATTTTGGCCGGTATATTGTTGCTAGGTGCGGCGATGTATCTTCTTAAAACCTCGGCTTCAAAGCTAAGTAGCCGACTGATATTAGCAATGAGCGTCGGAATGATTCTTGACCCAATGCTCCAGACAACCTGTCACTTAACAAGTCAAGTTTGCCAGGAATATTTTTCGTTTGGCTTTGCACTACATGCTCTGGAAACTCTGGTAACGGCGACAGCATTTTTGGTTCTAGCCGTCTTCGATGCCTGGCGGCGCAAGCAGCTTGTATCCATTGCTTTGGTAATTTTTCAGATTGCCTATGGTCTGCTTTTTATTAGCCGGCTGGCCGACAGAGATCACTTTAATACTTTGTCGCAATACATTTACCAACTGACACTGATTGTGTGGATTGCCTGGTACGTTCGTGACTCCATTGCCGACAACCCGTTCAAAACCGGAAAGCGTGAACTAAATGTGGTGAAAAACGTGGTTGCTGTCTGGGCCTTCATGAATGGAATCCTGGCAATTACCCTGAGCTTGGCTCATATTCACGTCGTCGGAAAATTGCGCGGACTTTATTTTGCCGGAGACAACGCCTGGTTGGCTCAACATGGCGTGATCATTGGGGTGATTATGCTGTATCTTAGCCGTCACTTGTTTCGAGGAGAGTTGCGAGCCCGGCAACTGTTTCTGCTTATCTCCGGCGTGGAAACGCTTAAATATTCGGTGATTTCGCCGCATCCCGGTCTGTTGCTCTTATATGTAGTAACATTTTGCGGACTTTTTGTGCTACGGGATGACTTTACCCGCGGCACTATTCCAATGACCTGGCAAATCAGACTGAAGGATCTTTATTTTATGGTCGGCGGGTTATTGGCCGCAATGCTGGCAGCGCTACTACTGCTCGATAGAGATAGCCGTGCTTCGGTTATTACCAGTCGTATGTTCGATAACTTTTTTGATTATGCGGCTCGCACGGTACCTATCACAAAACCGGAAATTCCCAGCGTCCTATTAGCCCATACCATTTCCGCTTTTTTGCTAGTTAGCGCCGCAGCGGTTTTGTGGATACTTTTTAGGCCATATAAAAATCGTAATCAGGCTGTCACGAACCATCACAATGTAGTGCCTGCCCTAAGTAAATATTCGCGGAATTCCGAAGACTATTTTAAACTTTGGCCATCGGATAAATCTTATTTCACTCGACCGGGTATCGACGGCTTCATCGCCTATAAGCCGGTTGGTGCGGTGGTATTTGCTGTAGCCGATCCGATTACTGCACCGAAGCAGCAACAAAAACTTTTAAACGACTTTATCACTGAAAATAGACAAAAACGACTCAAAACTTGCTTTTTGCCAGTCGCCGAGAACAGCATGGAGTTGTACAAAAATGCTGGACTGGAGCTTTTACAAATAGGCAGCAGCGCAATTATCGACAACCATGCCTTTCTATCCGATACGGCCAGCAATAAATGGTGGCGCTGGCAAAAAAATCGGGCCACTAAGCAGGGTTACCAATATGAATATTCCAAGCCGCCGCATTCCACAGACCTGCTCAAACAGCTTCGCATGGTATCGGACGCCTGGCTTGATATTGACGGTCATATTGAACGAGGCTTTGCACTTGGCTACTTCAATGAAACCTACCTGCAAGCCTGCGCCATCCATTACATTCGTGACTCGGCAGGCAGGGTAGTTGCTTTTACCAATCAATTACCGCAGTTCCAGGCATTGGAAACAGCAACCGTCGATTTGCTGCGCTACCAACCGGACTGCAATCACGCCATGCCATATCTACTGTTACGCACTATTAAAACTGTCACAAACGACGATCCGGCCTGTCGCTTTTTCGATTTGGGTTTTGTGCCGTTTGCGCGTGCCAAAGGTCCGTTGCTCAGCGCCGCGAAAATTTTTAGCGGCGACCGTTTTTCCTACAGCGGCCTGGAACAATTCAAAAATAAATTCAAACCACAGTGGCGACCCAATTATATTGCCTATGACGGCGACCTTGGGGATTTAACACTTGTAGCCATCAACTTGGAAAAAGCCATGGATCCGGATTTTATAAACGCTTAACCTTGAATTGCCGCTAAATATCAGGCACCATAGACGTAATAGATAGTACAAATAATTTAGGAGGCAAGGGGATGATTAGTGTCCGCAAGTTTGATGTGGTAATGGCTTTATACGTATTCGGCGTGATGGTCGCCGAACTGATGGGCTCCAAAACGTTCCCGTTAACTAACTTCAGTTGGATGCACTTAAATGCCACAGTTGCTATTTTCGTGATGCCACTGCTGTTCACGCTGACCGATATCGTCGTGGAAGTCCACGGCAAAAAGCGCGCCCAAAGCATGGTGTTTTCCGGTCTGATCGTTGTAGCGTTGCTAATTGCCTATTCACTTTTGGCCACCCACTTGCCGCCTTCGCACCGGTTTGCTCCTTCTGAAGCGGGGTATGATCAAGTCTTTGCTGCCACCGCTCAAATTTCAGCTGCCAGCCTCATTGCTTTTGCCAGCTCCGAATTACTCGATGTAGTAGTGTTCAGCAAGCTGCGCGAGAGCCTCGGCAAGCGCGCCCTGTGGCTGCGCAACAACGTCTCTAATTTTGTTTCGCAGTTCGCCGATTCCACGATTTTTATCGTCCTGGCATTCTATACGTTCCATGAATCTTTCCATGCCAATGCCTCCTTTTTGATCAGCATCATCATTCCGTACTGGCTGATCCGCTGCGCTCTGTCAGTTGTGGAAACGCCACTGGTCTATGTAGGTGTGTGGTGGTTGCGTGGTTCCAAAAAAGCTGACCATACAGCCGCCGGCTCAGTCGATAAACCTGCTGGCACGCGGCGCGCTAAAGCTGTCCCAGCAAAGGCTTAAAAACCAAATGCATGTTGCCATAGCCGCAGCTATATCGGTGGACGGTAAACTGACCCGCCACGACGAACTGAATATTCAAGCTTGGGTATCCGCAGAAGACCAGGTTCATTTCCGCTCCCTGCTAGCCGCGCACGACGCCATCATTATGGGCAGCGGCACCTACGAAGCCGGCAAAACTAAACTGCAACCCGGCAAACTGCGAGTCGTTTTAACCACTCGCCCCAAACAATACGCCGATCAAGCCGTGCCCGATCAGCTGGAATTCATCGATCAATCGGCCCCCCAAATCACCAAATCACTCCAAATCCGCGGCTACCAAAACGTTTTAATAATTGGGGGCGGCCAAATGATCACTGATTTCCTGGCGGCCGGGCTGGTGGATCGTCTCTACCTAACCGTCGAACCGCGTATCTTTGGCACAGGCAAGCCGCTGGTTGCTTCATTACCGCTAGATATTCAGCTGCACCTGGAAAAGTACCAGCAACTCAATGATCAGGGCACAATGTTGCTGACCTACCAGGTTCGATAACTTTCGGCTGGTTGCGTCAACCTTTAAACAACACAACGAATGCAAAACCGAGGGCTCCAATTAGGATAAGTCCTAGCATGTAGTTGAGTAGAAGTTTTGGCCAACTTAGATTTTTTGATCGAGCAGTAACAGCTACTTTTATAACGAATGATAAACCGATAGCAGCTGCCACAAAAAGAGCTGAGAATGTAGTCCAAAAACCACCGTAAACTAGAAATGATTCAAGGGGTGTATTCTCGGCGGGACCCCCAGCTAGACCATCTAGTAGATCACCACCAAGAAGTAGGCCCAGGGCCATACCTAGTATTCCAAGCAGCGCTACACACAGGCTGCCGCGTAAAAGCATTCTGTAAAGAACTGTTTTTGTTAGATGACCCTTCATTACCTAGGATTGTACGTAATTTATAATGAGGCGTCTATATGCTAATGGTACGCCCGGACGGACTCGAACCGCCGACCCTCTGTTCCGAAGACAGATG
>CAYZSM010000027.1:0-7103 GCA_964481105.1 uncultured Candidatus Saccharibacteria bacterium
CAAAACATTGCATAATTCTCTTGGGCGACTTGGTACATTGCGAAGGAAAAAGCGACAATAAAATCACAGGTAAAAAACACTCGCCAAAAAGTCGAAGCGTCGCGCTGGCCGTGCGGTAGGCCGTAATGCGGCAAAGCGTCCAAAACGAAGTGAGAAGCTAAAGCTACCGGCAGTGCTACAGGTAAAGGCAAATATTTGGCGATCAAGCCGCCCATCAGGACGTGGTTCGTACCAGTCATAACGCAAATTTCGGATTAGTGTATTGATGGAACGTATTGATTGTATCAAATATTGCAGGCGGCACTAAGTTTTGAGAGCATTCATCAGTGCATATAGCTTGCGAACAGTATTGATATTACGAATCGTCAGGTAGGGGTAGATATCAGATTTGATAATTTTAATGCCGCCGCCGCGCCTGACATGCTGCCGTCCAATATTCCAGACTAGCGCCCCAGCGATATAACGAACATTCTCAAGCCGGGGATCAATAGAAACTTTATCCAAGATATCAACGCTGTCGATCTCATGTCCCAAAAACAGAACATCAGTTTTTTGCTGCTTATCATTCGTCCAGCTTGCGGGGATTTCTTCGCAAAGCTGACCTATGGCATCCAAGTCACAAAGTATCACCCGCACCGGCAATCCAAAGTCTTTCGTAATGGCTGCTTCTATAAGCACGCTTAGCTGTTTAACAGAGCGGTCGTCCTTAAAAATGACATTACCAGAATTAATGTAGGTAGAAACAGCTTCGCAGCCCAGTGCTTCAAAGGTTGCTTTGAGTTTGGGCATCTCGACTTTGGCTTTGCCGCCAACATTAATCCCTCGAAGCAGTGCGACGTAGACCATCATTAAATCGTGGCGTCAGCCCCGCGTCGCTGTTGCGACGCTAACCGCATACCTACCAACAGGCCACTGGAAAGCACGGGATCCTCTAATAGTAAGTCGGCTGCTCTCGTTGCTTCTTTAGCATTTAGATGACTTGATTTTATGCCCGAAAAGTCGAGCAACGCTTCAGGCGAAAACATATCAGCGTTTTCTACGGCCTCAATGATTCTCTCACCAGCCGGTTCAATAGCGCAATAATCCAAAGCATGATCGATAAGTACCAGTCGTCCTTTTGCGATTTCAGTCGCAGCTCCTTTGAGATAATAGCAGCTGCTATCTGGGTGTAAAGGCCGCACTTCAGGGTCAAATAACATATGAACTCCTTCGCCAGTTACGGCAATATTCCCTCTGACAGTAATATAAAAGTTCCAAATTTACAATGATGCTTCGCGTGCTAGACACAGAGCGCCCAAGTGTTCTGCTTCTTGAATAGCGATTGTATTATTGTGCCGCTCCAGCAATTTTAACCAGCTTTCACTGGTAGCCTCGCTTGCAGCCTTCCACATATCCTGGTACATCTGATCAAATTCAGCAAATCCTGTCGGTTTTTGGTCGCGGCCATAGTGTAGCAAGAAACTTGCTTTACCTGCTGTGACGCGCGCTTTTTGCCGCTGTTGTCGAAGGGCAATAGTTTGCTTTGATCGGTTGGGGAAAGAAGGACCCGCATCAAGTACACTTAGCTCGCCTTCTATAATAGAATGAGTCAAACCATGGGTAGTTTTCTCAAGATTTTTTGAACGCACCTTCTTACCAAACTTAGTATTATGTACTTTTCGTATACCTTTAAAGGCTTCGTATACTTGGCGACTTGCCGATCCTCGCTGATAGCCCGCTGTTTTAAGATGGACATGTTTCTCTTTAGAATTGACTCCCTCAATATATTGCGTAAAACGATGCCAACTTTCCGGAGAAGGATGCAAATCAACTGGAATACCAAACTGCAGCTCCATATATCTGAAAATGTACAATTGTGGCTGTATTATGCCTTGGCTATGCTGAAAACTTTGAAATAAGAGTTTCTCGGAAGTAAGTGAGGATTTCATATCAAATACACTCAGTGTATTAGTCGGTCTTAACAAAGTAAATTTTAACACAATACCTTATATATTACAAATTAAACTTTCGGCAATCAGTATGAATCGTATGATATGATTTTGGTATGTCAGAGTTTACTTCTAAGCCAAAGATTGACGGCCGGACTGTAGTAACTGGTATGGTCTTAGCTGCAGTCCTGTACGCCGCAGCGGGAAATGGGGAAGGCAATGGCCGCACGCGCAGCCAAAAATTTGTAGCCGGTAACATAGAGCGTGTTCTAAAAAAAAACGACAAAAACTTCGCCCACAATAGAACTGCCGAAACTGCTTTAGACTCCCTGGTAACTTTGTCGCCAAACGATGTTCGTTCTGTGCCTGTTAGCAAGGAATTGCAGTTTGGTCAAAACCTCCAACAGCAAGCCAACGAAGTTTCGCTGGCTCTACTAGCGAGCGGGGAGTATGCCGATAACGACGCCGATCCTCATGATGTTGCCACGGCGCTTATTCCTGAGGGAACACAACAGGCTTTGGCCGCTCAAGGTTTCGCATTAACGGAGTTGGACGCGGTTAGTTGCGATGTAACTGAGGTATATTGGAACCCCTGGGATTATACCAACCACCCACCGTCTGAGACGGCAGTTAGCTACAAAAAAGTTGGCGGATCGCCGCGAGCGGTCGTAAGAATACCGCTTGGTGTTTCTCAGGAACCCGGCTACAGTAATCCTCTAACCGACAATCTGGCGCGCCTCACCTCGACCTCAGATTTACCGTGTAATTTATATGGCGCGGCGCCTTCTGGCCGGGCGCCCGAAGCTGTGCGACCATTTGACGAGTATTAAAAGACATATGAGCAAACTTATGCGAAAGGAACACTATGAAGCCTAAAAGTATATCGGCCCTAGTATACAAAGTAGTCGATATGGAAAAGACTATAAAGTTTTATGAAAGTCTGGGCTTTAAGGTGGCTAAAAATGACGGCCAAATTGCCGTGGCATACGTCAACTGGTTTTCAGCGGAATTCCACCTGGCCAACGACATCGATGACAGCCCAAAAGACGGCCCGTTAGTGCTGGTGAGCGTTGACTTAGACGAGTTTTATAAAGGCGCAGTAGCGGCCGGTCACAAGCCAGAAAGCGAATTACAACCCACCGTCAATGGTCGCCGTGAATTTAGCCTGCGTGACCCCAACGGTTACTTGATGGTGTTTTTCGAGAAGAAATAGGATTTTACTTAATTAATTTCAACCTGCGGCTTTTTTAATGAGTACGGCAATTTTAGCCTCGTCCGCTGCTGTCAAGGTTTTCAGTGCAAAACTGATAGGCCACAGATTACCGTCGTCGAGCTTTGCGACGTCATTAAATCCGAGCGTCATATATCGTTCGCCAAATTTCTGACGGCTCCGAAAGGAACAGACTATTTTGTTGCCGTTAGTGTAGGCCGGCATGCCATACCAAGTCCGCGGTAAAAGTGCCGGGGCGTTGGCCACAATAAGTTTATGGAGCCGTTCACCAATGGCTCGATCCTCTGGCGGCATGGCGGCGATGGCCTCCAGCACAGCGGCTTCGTCATCGGCTTGTTTGGTGGTTTGCTTGTCGTTTGCAGGCATAGTAGACCCCTTTCATTTTTATGAGCGCTAAAATCTAATCACGGCTTGAGTTAATAAACGCTTCCCAGGACTGCATTTTTTGCGCGGCAGCGCCCTTCGGCTTAAACTGTGCCTTTTTGTTATCGTAAATAAAGCGCAGTCGCTGGTAGCCAATATAACTCAGAATAATACCGGTACTGGTGCCAAGATTTAAGCTTTCCACAATGCCGCCCATCGGAACTTGAATACACATATCAGCTGCTTCGATTGCCTGGGCCGAAATGCCCTTGGCTTCGTTCCCGAACCACACCGCCAGGCGCTTTTGGGTGAACGTTTCTTCGTATAAATTGACATTTTCTTTGCCCTGAAGATGCGACGACGTCACGGCAATGGTGTACTTATTTTTGTGCAAATGCGCAATACAGTCCGCGGTTGTCGCAAAGCCTTTTACAAAAGTCCATTTATTGGACCCGACACTTAAATTAGTCAGCCGTTTGTTAGTCCGAGAAGCCTCAAAATCCCGGACAATCGCAGTGTCGCCAATAACATACAGCTTCTCGACACCAAATGCCGAAATATTTCGCAAAGTAGAGGCAATATTCATGACATCCCGCGGATTTTCCAGCACGCAAATAAAATATTTATTCTGAAGATGTTTAACTGGCCGAATCCGATCTCGTATGGGCATGGTATCTGAAGTATAGCAAAAGGTTCGTTAGCTCAGTCTACACTAGGAGTAGCTCGACCTAGTTCCGTGACCGATACCCATTCGGGGATAATTCCCATACCGAAGTCTAGAGTATCAAATATACGTTCAGCGGTTTCATAAAGATGTGCTCGGCCTTCCAGGTTGTAGTGTTCTGGGCCGTATGCAGCACCGGTGTTTACATCAATAGTCTGGATTGTATCGAGTGAACCCTGGCCATCTTTTAAAGAAGTCTCGGCATAGAGGAGATTAGTAGTGTTAGTGGAGTCATTGACGAGTAGGAATCCCCATTGAGCCCGTTCGGCACCCTTTTCTTTTTTTACATTGGATTCAGGCGCTGGCGCAGTAACAAATGCAGCTATATCACTAAAGGAAAAGTCTGACTGGACCTTTTCTTCTTTTAGGTCTTTTTTGTAGAGCTCTAAACTGACACCGGGTAAAAAGTTGTGTTTTCGCTTCAAACTTCCATGTAGCCACGCAATGTTTTCAGCCAAACCTTCCTCAGCAGATCTGAGAGTGCTTCTATAATAGGCCTGGCTTTGCTTTTTAAAAAAAGGCACCAATAATTCCAACAAATGTCGCTGGCGCTCAGTTTTGCGCAACTCCTCTGGTGAAAAACCACCGTGACCTAAGAGGTAATGAACATCCGTGTCTGGAAGTTTTGGGCTGCGTTTAAATGACTGAAGAGACATGATTGAATAATAACATAGAAGTGAAAAAATGTCAACTATGTGCGTATGAGAGCAACGACAGTTAGTCTATGCTGTTGTAAAAATAGGAGAAAAATGGTAATATCGTATAAGAACGAGAGGGGCCCGAGAGCCCTCTTTATTATTTTAAGGAGTTATAGATGGCCGAAAGAGTATCAACTGGCAAAATCGAAACAGCTCCTGATATTGCTGCTCCAGTCTTAGAGATAACTCCTAATTTACTTGGGGAGCTTGAGTTGGCGACGCTTGATATTGCCATGGAACTTGGCGGTAAACAATTTGTTAATGATCTTCGCAAAAGACAAGAGACGGAAGTCCTGTGGGGACCAGCTACAGTCGAGCGATTGGACAATGCTCGCTCGGCGCGCATTAAAAAGCATGATTTACCGACGGAAAAACCAATGGCGGAATTAATAGTTACACGCGCGGCGGAAATACAACAGGGCCGCAAGCCAGCAAAACGACTTGGCAAAAAGGCCCTGCGCGCCTCTTTGTCATTTGGGGATACGGACCGTGAAGAGCCTCAAAACTTTGAATATCCCGAGTCGCTGAGCGCAATTGCCGATTGGCCGCAATCGCATGCCGCCTTCCAATTATTGCTGCAATACGAAGCCGATCGAACAGCAGTTTCCGATTATATGCGAAATACGGTGTTAGGGCCATTCCAAGAAGATAACAAAGAAATGCTTGGAGTGTTGGAAGCTCAGATTGAAGACCCTTATTATGAGCGTTCAGCGGAAGCAGCACTGGCTTTTCGCAAACAAGTTGCCGAAGCAATACATGCCGAGTTGCTATCTGCTGCCACTGTTGAGGAAAAGACCAAAGAGCCTGCCTTGGCGGTCACCGATGATACCTGTGCGCCGATTGCCATTCTTCTGACCGCCATCGCCGCTACTCATACAGATGTAAGATATCCAGCCACAATTTTGGAAGATACGGCAAAAGTTGCTAACGATATTTCTGACCTGCAACACTCTAAATACGGGCTGGTATTCTCCAAAATTTACGGCATAGGGGAGATAAGAGATTTTAAGCTGGTCTTTCCAGATGCCCCGGCTGCGGAGAGCAATCATCTCAAGCCGCGCCTCGAAATGAATGTTGCCGTGACGGCCGATGACAACCATCCTCGGGAACTACAGGTTCAGGCTGGCAGGAAGAAGCCGCACATAATTTGGGATAGCGGCGATGAGGTGACAAGGGATTTAATTTCTATTAGTTGCGGTGGAATTTCTAATGGTGAGGTCAGGGCCATCAAAACCCAATCTCTAAGCACTGAGCTTGAGTGGGCCAGTAGCTGGAGCTTACTAGATGCGTCATTAATGACTCTCACCGCAATATATGCCGATAAGCCTGAGGATATGCCTGTTCTTGAACCTCGCGATCAAAGGATGCTGCAAACAAAATTTAAAGAATCTGTTCTTGACCCCTTAGTAACCGGAGTACACCAAATGACCATGCGTGCCATGCGCAATCCATATGCGCATCTGGAATCTTTTATAAAAGCAACCAACGCAACCACTTTTGCAGTCAAGGATACTCAACCTAATGAAATAGATATTGTAAGACGAGCGGCCTTGGTCATAGCTGAAACGTTTGAACCAAAAGATGAGGCACTGGTGCGAACTGGCTTGCAGCTTCGAGGCATAGACGAGGATCGCCTTTGCAAAATGATTACCGAAGAAGCGTTGCCAAATTTCATCCTCGATAATGACTCAGAACTTACGCAGGCTTACCTGGCGAGCCTAAGTATTATTACAAATGCAATGTTGGGCACAAATATCAGCGAAGAGCAGCTTGGTCGCCATTTGCAGGAAGTTGATATAGCTGCCGCTCGTCGGGATAAGTTGCCTAGACGATCCAGGCAAGGATGGTAGGAAAACCAACAAGCTAGGAACTGCCTAGCGAAAGCGCTACAATAATAGGCGATCAGTAGCGAAACGCCATCAATTTTAAGAGGCTCGCGAAAATGTTTAACAAACGCTACCAACGATACATCCAAAGCTTCTTGCTGGTATTGCCGATGACCGGCCTAGTTACAGCCATTAATACCTTTGTCGCGAGAGGTATTGCTGCAGTTTTTACCGTGCCGACACTGGAGAGATGGGGTATTAGCTTGTCAGTTGCTTTCCCCTGCGTGCTGGTTATTGCGCCGCTGGCTGTAAAGCTGACTAATCGGCTGGTAA
>CAYZSM010000028.1:0-3776 GCA_964481105.1 uncultured Candidatus Saccharibacteria bacterium
GTCGATCACGAATGGTCGCTCGATGTGCCCGGCTTGCCATCATGAGCTGTCGGCTAAGGATTTGGTGCCGGTACTCAGCTGGCTGAGCCTGGGCGGCAAGTGCCGTTACTGCCACCGGTCGATTAGCGTTCAATATCCGGTCGTCGAATCATTTACGGCGCTGCTTTTCGTTATGTCGTATATTTGGTGGCCGGCACCAGTGCAGGGAATGCAAAGTGGTCTGCTGGCACTCTGGCTGTTACTCCTGACTGGATTACTTGCTTTGTCGGTCTACGATTTACGCTGGCTGTTATTGCCGAATCGGATTCTCTACCCGTTGTTCGCAGTCGGTGGTTTGTATGCGTTGCTGGCGGTAATCACCGCTGGACGACCGTTGCAGGCGTTTCTCGCTTTGCTCGGAGCTGTGGCTGTCGGGGGCGGTATCTTTTACCTCCTGTTCCAGTTTTCGGCAGGCAAATGGATCGGTGGTGGTGATGTGAAACTAGGCTGGCTACTCGGGCTAATCGTCGGCACACCTGCTAAAGCCTGTCTGATGATTTTTATCGCCGCTTTGGGTGGCAGCCTGTTGTCGGTACCCTTGCTACTTGGTGGCCGACTAAAACGAACCAGCACCATTCCGTTTGGACCGTTTTTGATTGCCGGTGCGCTTATAACCGTGCTGTTCGGCCAATCAATCCTTGACTGGTATCAACAGACGTTTCTCTCTGTCAACTGAGCCTATTTTCGATACCGCTTGTGCTATACTGAGACCAATATGAACGGCGGCAAAAAACTCCGAAGCTGCGGCTATACTATCGTGGAGGTAATGATTGTCCTGGCTGTTTCCGGTGCTATGTTCCTGATCGCCGCTCAATTTATTAACGGCAAACATGAAAAAGCAACCTTCGGGGACGGTATTAATCAGATGGCCTCCCGCTTGCAGGATACAATTGAACAGATAACCGATGGACAGTATAGTGACGTTCCAGTTACCTGTACCTTCAGCGGCACCACAACAACCGTAACCAATGGTGGTGCCGGCCAAGGCAAGAACCCTACCTGTGTCTTTTTGGGGAAAATCCTGCATTTTTCGGAAGCTGGCGGCTGGTCGGCCGGAGATAATCTCAGTCATTACGAAGTATTTTCCATTGCTGGCGGCCGTCAGGCAGCTGGATTACCGGTTACCACGCTTGGAGCGGCCGATCCCACCGTGGCAGCACCACTGACGAAGCAGCAAATAGTTCCGCAAACTCTTGAAGTCCACAAGATAACTGTTAATGGTGGTATCTCCAGCTTTGGTTTTGGCTTTTTTCAAGGTCAAGGCGGCATTGATACTACGAACGGCACAAGTACCATTAAAAACGGTACCTCGCCGGTTAATATGTTTTATGTGGCCGGTCTGGCGGCTGGACAGGGAACCGTAGCAGCTACTGGTCAAATTGAGAGCGCCTCGCCACCGACTACTAATTTGACACTAGCCCAATCGGTTGACATGTGTTTGACAGATGGCCGGCAGTCGGCTGATATCGTAATCGGTCTTAATAGTAATCAGCTGACAGTCAACGTCAAGCGGAATGGTTTTGCAACACCAATATGTCCCTAAAACTACACCCATTAGCCCCGCGAGGCGATACTATTGTCGAAGTAATGCTCGTTCTAGCGGTACTTGGTTTAGCATTGACTATTTCTTATTCCACCGCTACCCGCAGTCTGCAAAATACCCGGCAAGCCCAGGAAACTGCTGAAGCCACCGCCTTAGCGCAATCACAAATCGAAGCTTTGCGTAGTCTGGCTACGCCTTCTGCTACCAGCAATATTTACCAACCAGGCTCGCCATTTTGCGTTAATACGGGAGTTACACCGTTCGTAAAAGTAGCGCCGCCTGGGCCGGCTTGTTCGGCCAATCCCTTATTTACGGTGTCGATAGTTTATTCGCAGTTATCAACTATCCCGATTGGCGGAAAGTTTACGGTGACGATCACCTGGCCCGACGTCAGTGGTCAGGGGAATGACACGGTAACCCAAGTGTATAGGCAGTACCAACAGCAATGAGCAAGCAACAAAAAACTAATAAACAGGCCGGTTTCACCATTATTGAGCTGTTGATTGCCACCAGCATACTATCCACCATGTTGGTTATGGTCACGACAATGATGATCGGCATCAGCAATCTGTATTACAAAGGGATTAATCAATCGCGGGTACAGGACGCCGTGCGTGGCGTGACTGAAGAAGTTGGTCATGCCCTGCAATTGACAGACAAAACACCGCTGTCTGAAGCGTCACCAATATCGTTTAGCATTAATGGTTCAACACTTGCCATCAAGGCTTACTGCATTGACACCACCCGATATTCCTACATAATTGGCGTCCAAATCGGTAGCGGCAGCAACAGAATTAGTCATGTGCTCTGGCGTGACGATATTGCCGCAACGGCAAACTGCTTGCCAGTTAATTTACAGCTTAGCAACCCAGAAAGTGGCCCGAACGCCGGTACTAATGGTACAGAACTAGCGACACCTAATTCTCGGCTTAATAAGTTTACTATTGGTCTCATATCTCCGTATAACATCTCGGTTGGTATGGTATATGGCGACGATGATCTATTGTGCAGTCCATCGGTTGTTGGATCTTGTGCCTCTTCCACCGTAATGAGTCCACAGGCTCAATATACGCTCGGTGACCTACGATGCCGTGGAAAAACCGGCGATCAATTCTGCTCGGTTTCCAACTTAACGACCACAGTGGTGCAGCGACTCAATTAGGAGTACAATAACAATGATTATGCTAGCGCTCCAGACAAAAACCGGCCGGACAAATGAACAGGGGTTTGCCTCGATGGTAATCGCCTTGATTCTGGTGCTGGTGCTGGCCCTGATGACGATTGGTTTTGCTCAGGTAGCCCGCCGCGAACAACAGAGCACTTTATCCAAACAGTTAGCTAATCAAGCGAATTATGCCGCCGAAAGTGCCATTAACGATGCCATTGTCGACATTAAAAACGGCAAAATAAACCAAGGAAATTCCGGCGGTGGTACCACCTGTGTCAATCCTGGCGGCACGGCGTTAACCAATAATGCCAACGTCGATACAAGCTTTGGCGTGACATATTCGTGCTTGTTGGTTAATCTCCAGCCGCCAAGCCTTATCAAACAGCCGCTTGACCCCGATAAATCCTGGACGATTGCTTTTAACACCTCGCTGCCGCTGAGCAGCCTGACTATCAGATGGAGCAGCACCAAGCCCAATAAAAATCCTCAAGGTTCTCGTTTCCTAAGGGGTTTTCCACCTACATCCGCCTGGAGCGCACCAGCCGTTTTGCAGGTCAGCATCACCCCGTTGTCTACCCTGGGTATCACCAGTCGCGACACCCTAATCAACAACACCTTCACCGCCTTCCTGTATCCTTCTAACGAAGCGGCCTCCAGCACTAATTACGTGTCAAGCAGTAACCCTAACAATGCTCCGCTAATATCGGGTCACTGTCCGGCCGGCAATCCGGGCGGCACTTTTTGCATCTCGACGATCAACGGTATTCCGCCCTTACTACCGACGGACGCCTATCTGTTACGGATTTATGATTATTACGATGCTTCGAACATTACCGTTACAGGTGTGGCCGTAGGCGGCCTACCGGTAAACTTCATTAATGGCCAGGCTCAAGTCGATGCCACTGGCAAGGCCAAAAACGTTCTAAAGCGGCTGCAGGCTCGGGTGCCGCTCAACGGCTTGAACACCGCGCTGCCTAGCTTTGCTCTTGAAGCTCAAAACATCTGTAAGCGCGAACAAACTGGCCC
>CAYZSM010000028.1:3786-6869 GCA_964481105.1 uncultured Candidatus Saccharibacteria bacterium
ATGGCAGCATCGTTACCAACAACCCGAACGGCACCGATTTCATTATCGCCGACAGTACCGCTCCAGCCGCCGCAGGCACCAGCGACCCCTGTTACTTATCAGAATAGTCAGCTTGCCGGTGGAATTTTTCGTGGACGTTTTTGAGGTGCGGATCAGTCACATGCGTATAAATCTGAGTGGTGGCGATATTGCTGTGGCCCAGCATGGCCTGCACGCTGCGCAAATCCGCGCCGTTCATCAATAAATCGGTGGCAAATGAGTGCCGCATGGTATGCGGACTGACATGTTTGGTGATTCCGGCCAACAGCGCTGCCCGAGCCACAATCCGCTGGACGCTGCGAGCCGTCAAGCGGTGAAAATTGCCGGATAAATCAACTGCCCGAGTGCCGCTATAGCGCACGAACAGCGGCCGTGCCGTATCCTGACGCTGCTCCAGATAGCGCTCAATCCAAGCCGCAGCTTCCGGACTGATAAAAATTGGCCGATCTTTTTGGCCCTTGCCGCGGACCATAAATTCCAGTCGCTTCAGATTAATATGATCCCTATCGAGGCCAACCAGCTCACTGACCCGCAGCCCAGAGCTAAATAACAGCTCCAAAATCGCCCGGTCACGCAGCCCGTTCAGTGTGCTGGTGTCAGGCTGCTCAAAAATCCGCGCCAGCTCTTCCTCGTTCAAAAACGTCACTTGCTTGCGAACCGTCCGCGCCAGCTCAATTTTATCGGCGCTCAGCGCCGGAATATCGCGCTTAGCGCAATATTTCAAAAAGCTGCGCAAGGCAATCAAGTGATAATTTTGAGTTATTTTACTGAGTTCATCAGAGGTGTTTGTGCCCAATCGGTTCAGCCACAGCCGCCATTTGCGCACCAGCTCAGCATCAATTTCCTTAATCTGAATATCACCGGCAAAATCCAGCAACCTGGTCAAATAATGGTCATAATTCTGGATGGTTTTCTGCGAGCGATTCTGCTCAATTTCCAAATATTCCAAAAAATCCGTCTTAGCTTTGGCGAATAACATAACCTCATTGTACCGCACTTGCTTTCGCAGTATCTGGATTCGACGAATGGCTGCCGGACACCGCTGTCTAACTAGCACAGGCTACAAGGGCGATATAGCACATATGCTATGGATAACAGATCAAGTCATAGCATATATGCTATACTGCGCCAAGAGCTTGCATGCTCGTAGTCAACCTCGGTGGATACAGTAAATCCATACAACTATAAAGAATTGCAGCCTATGTACGATGAAGAATATGAA
Organism: uncultured Candidatus Saccharibacteria bacterium; assembly: GCA_964481105.1. Classification (GTDB taxonomy): domain Bacteria; phylum Patescibacteriota; class Saccharimonadia; order Saccharimonadales; family UBA4665; genus CAYMUN01. Next base: position 5,048 of record CAYZSM010000028.1, read on the forward strand.
AAGGAACTGGCGCTCATGCAGGCTGAAGCTGACGCCAATCTTAAGCATGATCTGGCAGCCGCGGCGGCCGCCCGGGATCCAATCCGCAACGAATATCGATTTTTCCTAATGCTACTCAGACAAACTCGACAGGCCCAAAAATTGTCTCAGACCCAGCTGGCCGAAAAGCTCGGCACCACCCAGTCCGTGATTTCGCGTATCGAATCCTGCAAGGGTAATCCAAGCCTGCGCACAATAATGATGATTGCCCAGGCTCTAGACACCCAGCTCGTGCTAGAATAAGGATACGTTATGGAACAGACACTGATCGTTTTTAAACCAGACGCCGTGATGCGCGGCATCGTCGGTGAAATTATTACTCGGTTCGAGCGGGCCGGGTTCAAAATTGTCGCCGCTAAAATGCTGAGCCCGGATTATGCTCATTACGAGCGCCATTACGAAGGAATCGGCACGCTGCGCACCCGCAAAGGGCAGGAGATTTTCGACAGCCAACTAGCCAGCATGCTGGACGGCCCGGTTATCGCTATGGTGCTGGAGGGCGTCGAAGCCGTCGAAGCCGTACGCAAAATGGTCGGTGACACCCAGCCAAAAAGCGCTGCGCCCGGCACAATCAGGGGTGATTACGCCCACGTCACCTACGGCCAGGCCAGCAGCGTTGGTCGCGGCGTTGCCAATATCATCCACGCCTCCGCCGACTCCAAAGAAGCCGCCAAAGAAATCGCCCACTGGTTCAGCGACAGCGAAATCTACGATTACACCGCTGTCCACGAACAATTCACCCAGCCGCGCCCATCCAAGAAATCCCGCTAGATCCTTAAGTCCCCATAGTTCAATGGATAGAATAACTCCGTCCTAAGGAGCAGATAGCGGTTCGAATCCGTTTGGGGATACCAAGAACGATTAATTTGTATTAAAAATATTATTGTGATATAAATCTATTAAGAGGGCCCTTTGAGGCCTTTTTATTTTGGAGGATTGTTATGTCAGAAAGACCTGTTAACCAAGATGCAGAAACATTCCGAATTAAGGCTGAGCATTTACTTATAACGCATGATCACCTTATAAAAGAGGAGGACAAACCGGGAGCGTATGCAAATTTCGCTACTTATCTTTCCCATCGATTACCGTTAGAAGATCCTGAAACTGCTAAGGCTTTGTTTAGCACTTTACTTTCTGACAAAGGGCGCGAAATGCGTGGCGCCGATACCGCCTGCGTGTTAGCTCCAATGGCTGAAAATTTTTTAGCTGTTGATCAGCCAACTGGTATAGAAATGTTTGATGCATTGTTAGAAGATTTTAATCCTCTTGTAGGCAGGGCGGCTGCACTGCATCTTATGAAGTGGAACGCTCAGCAAATGACCCTAGCAAGTGGACTCCTAGAGAAAGCCGGTAGGCGATTAGGCGGTCTTTCCATTCGTTACTAGTTTTCTTCGGTCGTGACCATAAAATTAGACAGGAACGCCGCACCGCTTTACAAAAGAATGTAAAAAGCGTACAATCCAGTTGTACTACTTAAACGTACGTTAGAGGAGATAGCATGAGCACAAAAACTATTTCAGCCTCTGATCTTAGAAGCAACTTGGCCGATACTCTTGAGTCAATTAGCAAGGATGACGTTCTTATTGTTACCCGGCGTGGTAAAAAAGAGCGGGCCATCATTGATTTGGATAAGCTCGAGGATTTATTAGCCGTCAGTGACCCTAAATACTTGCAAACCATACGTGAAGCGCGCGAAAGCAAAGAATATTTCAGTCACGAAGAGGTATTTGGAAATCTATAATGGCAACATATACGCTGGTCTATAAGAAACCGGCCGTTAAAG
>CAYZSM010000029.1:0-6657 GCA_964481105.1 uncultured Candidatus Saccharibacteria bacterium
GAATGTTGTTCAGACGTGTGATCTTCCTATGTATGAATAAAAAGTCTTCCGACAAACGCTGCGTAAAGGACTCAAAGAGTTCAATCGTTTGACCAGCAAAGAATTAGACGGCGATGTGATTTTTATGCTCTACGATACCTATGGTTTCCCTGTTGAACTAACGCATGAGGAGGCTTTTAGGCAGGATATTCCGGTAGCCGGTAGTGCCCAAAAGCGCTTTGAATTTTTAATGGCAGAGCAGCGCGACCGCTCCAAAACCGCCAGCAAAGGCTCTTTCAAAGGTGGTTTAGGCGGGCATACTATCCAGCACAAAAAATACCACACGGCGACCCACTTGATGTATCAGGCGCTTCGAGATGTTTTGGGTGATCATGTGGTGCAGAACGGCTCAAATATTACTGAGGAACGACTGCGTTTTGACTTCAGTCACCCGGAAAAGATGACTCCCGAACAAATCCAGCAAGTTGAAGATATCGTCAATGAGCAAATCCAAAAAGATCTTAAAGTATCCTTTGAAGAATACCCGACCAAAGTCGCGGTAGAAGAAAAGGGTGCGCTCGGTCAGTTTGGCGACCGTTACGGTGACACCGTGAAAGTTTACAAAATGATCGCCGATGGGGCCGACAAGCCCTTCAGCTTTGAAATCTGTGGCGGCCCGCATGTTGATCACACCTTGCAATTAGCTGAAGACGGCAAACGCTTCAAGATTCTCAAAGAAGAATCTTCAAGTGCCGGCATCCGCCGTATCAAAGCCGTGCTGCAGTAAGCTCAATCCAAACCCAGCCTGAACCTAGAACCGCTTGTGCTTGCGATAGGTAATTAGCGGGTGTTTAATGGGCTTAGACGATAAGCAGGGAGTTACCGTATGCGCCGATCAAAAGAAAAGCCAGTAACAGAGAAGCCCCAGAAAATGAACGCCCTAAAACGGGCTGAAAATCTGGCTGGGCGGAACCGTGAAATGGCCCGCTGGATTGCCGATTTGTCGCTTAGCGGCAGCGGTGCACCTAAGCAAGAAATCCGCACTCGAGAATACCTGACAGGACCTCCGGGGGCATTCATCCGCACAGAAAAAGTAGAGGCAAAAACCTGGACGAGCGCCGTCATTCCGGTTCGCGTCTTGGCGCCAGGAAAATTCCTGGTAGCGCTTACCGAAACTCGCCAAACCGCCCAAGGCGTGCGAGGGAGTATAGCCGAGGCAGTGGTCCCGCAAAAAACTTTAGACAAGGCTGAACCTGGCCAATCAGGCGATGAGATTCTTGATACAGAAGAACTATTATGGCATCCAACATTTTGGGTGGCTGGAAGTAGGGCGAGCCTAATTACGGAACCGTATGACACTTTTGGAATAGAGAATGACGAGATAATGAGCGACAAACGCTTTAGGATCGGTAGCAAGCGATCTTACCTTGATAGCGTGGCGGGACGAATACAGGGGCTGGACTCAAAAAAGCAAATGATTGGCAGTGCTTTAATCACTCTACCAGAGGCTAAAGCCCTTAATAATTATCTTAAAGGGGCATAATTGCCTGTTCTTAACGAATAAACTATAGCGATAAATGATGAAAGAGCTTTTTCCACTACAACTTGAAAATCCCACCCAAAACCCTGATCGGGTGCAGCGGCTGATTAATAATTTACGGGCTTTGGATGAAGGGTTGAGCAATCAAGATCCGGCCACTCAGGAAGCGCTTACGGCGGTGATGTTACTGGGGGCGCCTCGAAAGGTTTCTCTGGGAGAAGCCCTGCCTGAAGAGTATGTAGTGAGCAGGGACGAGATGCGGACCTGTGCAATTCACTCCGGTTTAGGCGCCGGTGTGGGCACCCGGGCTTACAATCGAATGGGCACGTACCTTAAGGCCAAGAAAAAATTGCCGTCCAGCCCATTGGGCTTACTACCACTCCGAGAGCTTGAAATTTTGGTAACGCCAAAAGTCAACGCTCCTGAAGGAGAACTGCCCATTGATGCAATTTTTGATGCCGGGGAAAAGTCCCGAAAACTGGTTCAGCTTGTTGTACAACAAAAACGGCTTCAGATTGAAGCCTACGAAGCGACTTTAGACTGACTTTAGCCCCTTGGTCTCTGTTATCTTGACTGCTTATGGTATAGTGTGGCTTAGGTTAGCCTAAAACAAACATAGAAGCAGTCATGAAAAAGTCATCGAGGCGCGTAGCGCCGAAGCAATTACGTGCCGTTCAAACCAGCCGGCATTGGCGGGTGGCACCGCATCGGCACACCGGTCATCTGACCCATCGGCGCTCGACGTCTTATCCAGCATTGGCCATGATCGTGCTATGCGTGGGAGTGTTTTTGGCCAGTTGGACGCGCTTCGTGGTGGCTGACCCCTTTGTTTATCCCGGTCCAATCAGTAATGATTATGCAGTTCATGCCAGTGTGCCCGGGCCGCCGCCAACTGTCGCGCCGACTATCGATAGCCCCCTAGACGGCACTAAGACCGACAATCCGCTTATCAATGTCAGTGGTAGCTGCCCGCTGAATACATACGTTACGCTGTATCGGAATGGCGCTTTCAGCGGTGTGGCGCTGTGCCAGGCTGACGGCACCTGGCAGTTGCAAAGCGGACTGTTTCCGGGAGTCAATCAGCTGCGGGCTCGAGTTTTCAGTCCAACCGATGTTGGCGGCCCTTTTTCTTCGGTGGTCAGTGTCACCTATACACCAGTAGTGCCGCATGCAAGCAGCGGGAATCAATCAAGTGGTGCCACCGGCGGAAATAGTGGTACTACTTCTGGCGGTCAAAGGAACCAGGCCGCAAATCCGGCCTATGAGCCGCTGATTTTTAAGACGATTTATCGCTACGAAGGGCATTACATCGGTCAATCCAGCGGCTGGCAGTTAGCCATAGAAGGCGGCACTGCGCCCTATGCGATTTCGGTTGATTGGGGTGATGGCAGTCACGATCTGATCAGCCGAGTACGCGCCGGCAGCTTTAATCTTGACCACATCTATAAAAAACCAGGCGCTTATAAGGGCAGTTATGTGGTGAAATTTTCGGCAACCGACAGCGAGGGCGCACAGGCTTTTCTGCAGCTAATGACCATTGTTAATAATCCGCCGGGCGGTGCAGGCGTCAGCGGGCGTTCCGACACTACTGGCTCCATGCCCGACTACCTCAGCCCGCTGCTGAAATATATTTGGCCCGGCTACGCTATTGTTGTGCTGATGCTGCTCAGCTTCTGGCTGGGTGAGCGCCGCGAATATTACTACCTGAAACCGCGGCTGAAAAGGGTTCGCCACGCCTGATTTTCAGGTGTTGGTATGTTAGAATAGTGCATATGCTCCAGAAATTTAAAAACGTTGGTGGCCACGTCGCCAAACGAGCTCTCCAGACTGCCGGGCAAGCCTCTTCCAAAGCTGTTTCCACTGCCAAAGCCAAAGCCGGTAAAAAAGATGATCAATACCTGGTAGCACTGGATATCGGCACCGAATTTGTCAAAGCACTGGTCGGCAAAGTTAATCTGGAAACCAGCACCGTCGAAATCATTGGTGTCGGTCGGGCACACCAGGCTTTGAGCGACATGCAGGCTGGGGCGATCGCCGACATTGCCGGCGTGGTGGAAAACTGCGACAAGGCATTGAGCCAGGCCGAGGAGCAATCCGGTATTAGCGTACGCACGGCGATTCTTGGTATTGCCGGCGAGCTGGTCAAAGGTACGACAACCACTGTGCGGGTGGCTCGCAAACAAGCCACCAAACCGCTGGATATTGCCGAAATGGAAAAGATTATCAATCTGGTGCAGGAGCGAGCTGAAGTCAAAGCCAAACAGCAGCTGGCTTGGGAACTTGGCGGTAAGGAAGTCGAGGTTCGGTTGGTTAACAGCGCTTTAGTCAGTATTGAAATTGACGGCTATCCGGTGACCAATCCAATTGGTTTTCAGGGTAAAGACGTAGTGGTGCAGTTGTACACGGCGTTTGCGCCTCTGATTCACATTGGCGCATTGGAAAAAACTGCCCAGGAGCTCGATTTAGATCTGTTAGCAGTGGCCGCTGAGCCGTTTGCAGTATCACGGGCGGTGATTGGCAATAATCCCAACCAAAGTCTCAGTGCCATTCTGATGGACGTTGGCGGCGGCACTACCGACATTGCCGTAATTAACGACGGCGGCGTGCAGGGAACCAAAATGTTCGGCATTGGCGGTCGGGCTTACACGCATGCCGTGGAGCGCGATTTGGGCGTGGATTTTGAAAAAGCCGAAGACTTAAAAGTCGGTCTCAGCACCAACAAGGCGCCGGTTTCACAGCGTCCGGCTATTGAAGCGGCTCTCGGCAAAACCGCTGATGTCTGGATTGGCGGCATTGAGCTGGCCCTGAGTGAATTCACCAAACTCGATCACCTGCCACACCGGATGTTTCTGTGCGGCGGCGGCGCATCGCTTGATTTATTGATGCATCGCCTTGAGGACACCGACTGGTACAAAGCCCTGCCATTTACCCGTAAGCCAAGTGTTCATCACATTCGTCCGGAGCAAGTTGCCGGCATCACCGATACCACCGATCTTGTGAACGACCACACCTTCATTACGGCTATGGGCCTGCTGCGTGTCGGCATGGACACCATGCAGTTCAGCAGTGGCAATAGCTCAATCCGCGATAAAATTGATAAAATGTTAAGTGTATAACCATGGCAGCTAACGATAAAGACACCATTTACATCGACGTTGATGACGAAATCACCGGCATCATCGATAAAGTCCATGGCAGTGACGGCAAAGTCGTAGCACTGGTGCTGCCAAAGCGCGCCAGCGTTTTTCAGAGCATTGTGAACATGAAGCTTTTAAAGCGGGCGGCTGATTCCAGCAAGAAGCACCTGGTATTGATTACCTCTGAGGCCGGTCTGTTGCCGCTAGCCGGTGTCGCCGGCGTGCACGTTGCCAAAACATTGACCAGCAAACCGGAAATTCCTTCCGGCCCTGGCCCCCTGGATGATCACGAAGAAACCGTATCCGAAGACGAAGCTGAACTGGAACCGGAAATCACCGCTGAAACCGCCGGTGACGAGCCAATCGGCAAACTGGCCGCCGGAGCCGGTGCTGGAGCCCTGGCGGCTAGCGCTAAGGACGACATGGAAACCCTGGTTCTAGATGATGATGACCTACCTCCAGAGAGCGAACTGCCCAGTCCCAAAAACTTCGATGTGCCGGATAAGCCCAAAAAGGGCAAAAACAAAGGTCTGAAAATCCCTAACTTTGAGCGTTTTCGGTTACTGTTGGCCCTGGGTGCCTTACTGTTGATTGCGCTGATTGTTGGCGCCGTTTTCGCGGCTACTGCTCTTCCCAAAGCGACGATTACCATTGATACTAACGCCGTTAATGTCGACAGCAATCTTAATTTGAATCTCTCCACAACTGCCAAAACAGTTAATCTGGAAGACAATTCCCTGCCAGCGAAATTCCAACAGCAACAAAAAACCTCCACCCAAACCGCCGTCACCACCGGTCAAAAAAACAACGGTGACAAGGCAGTCGGTAAAGTTAAATTTATCAATTGTAGCCCTGGTGATTCGGCTGTAATACCTGCAGGTACAGGTATTAGTACCACCGCTGGACAGACATATGTAACTAAAGAAGATGCCAGTATGCCAGTGGGCTCGAACTCCTGCAAAGATCTTCCTGGTGCTACTTCCACTGTCGTTGCTGCAGTAGCTGTCAGTGGGGGTGCGGATTATAACCTCGGATCCGGGACAAGCCTAAAAGTTGCTTCTTCGCAGAGCAGTGCCTATAGCCCGTCATCAATCAAGGCTTCGGTAGGAGAAGCATTTACCGGCGGAACAGACAATATTGTACATTCCGTCAATCAAAATGATATTAATAGCGCGAAAGCCAAGATTAATGTGGACGATCCTTCCATTAAGCAGGATTTACAGGATCAACTGAAAGAAGCAGGCTATTTCTCCATTGTGGCGACGTATAGTGCAGGTACGCCAGCTGTCACAACAAGCGCGAGCGTCGGTCAAGTTGCCGATAATGTCACGGTGACCGAGATTGTGACCTACACAATGTTTGGGGTGCGGGAAAGTGATTTGACGGCTTTGATAGATAATAGCGTCAAGACCCAGATTGATCCTTCCAAGCAAACGATTCTTAGCCGCGGACTGGATAAGGCGAAGTTTAGCGTGACGAATGCTTCAACGACCGGGGCGCAGATTGCTATGAGTACGGTGGCGACGGCCGGTCCGGACCTTGATAAAGAAACGATCAAAAAAGACGCTGCCGGGCAGCACCCTGGCGAGATTAAAGATAGCCTTAAAAACCGGCCTGGCGTCAAGAATGTGAGCGTTAAGCTAAGTCCGTTCTGGGTGTCGACTGTACCGAAAAAGACTGACCGCATTGTCATTACCATTGCTGAGCCGAAGGCTACTGTGAACAAGAGCAATGCCGCTAACCCCTAGATCGATACTGGCACTGGATGTGGGAGCCAAGCGCATTGGCGTGGCTGTCGCTTCGCTAGCCAGTCGCTTGCCGCACCCGCTGATTACTTTGGAATGGGATGATACGTTCTTTACGGCGCTCCAGAATATTATTGAAGTAGAAGGCGTGGAAACCGTCATTGTTGGTTTTCCTCGAGGTATGCAAGGGCAACATACCGCTCAGACAACGGCTATCGAAGGTTTTACGGCTGAACTGCGCCAGCATGTCGCTTTG
>CAYZSM010000030.1:0-6580 GCA_964481105.1 uncultured Candidatus Saccharibacteria bacterium
CTATTCTGGAACTCGGCGACGGAGTGTTCGAAGTTAAATCCACCAATGGCGACACGCACTTCGGCGGCGCTGATTTCGACCGGGTGATCATTAACTACTTTGCCGCCGAATTCAAAAAAGAGCACGGCATTGATATTACCAGCGACAATGCTGCCATGCAGCGCCTGCGCGATGAAGCCGAGAAGGCCAAAATTGAGTTATCCAGTGCTCAAGAGGTAAATGTTAACTTGCCATTCTTAACGGCCGATGCTGACGGCCCGAAGCACTTCGAGCATAAACTGACCCGAGCCAAGCTGGAAAATTTGGTCGGTGAACTGATCGACAAAACCGCCGAACCGTCCAACAAAGCACTCAAAGACGCCGGACTGAAAGCCAGTGACATTGACGCCATTGTCTTAGTTGGCGGCATGACCCGCATGCCGGCGGTCCAGGAAAAGGTCAAGCAAATTTTTGGCAAGGATCCAATGAAGGGCGTCAATCCTGATGAAGTTGTAGCTGTTGGCGCAGCCATCCAGGGCGGTGTGCTGCAAGGCGACGTCAAAGATGTGCTGTTGCTGGACGTGACCCCGCTGTCGTTAGGTATTGAGACCATGGGCGGCGTCATGACCAAGCTGATTGAGCGTAATACCACCATCCCGACCTCCAAATCTGAAGTGTTCTCGACAGCCGCCGATAATCAGCCGCAGGTTGAGATTCATGTTGGTCAGGGCGAGCGCGACATTATTGAGGGCAACAAATCGCTGGGACGCTTTATTTTGGACGGCATTCCGCCGGCTCCGCGCGGCGTGCCGCAAATTGAAGTGACCTTTAACATCGACGCCAATGGCATCCTGAACGTGACCGCCAAAGATAAAGGCACCGGCAAAGAACAAAGCATTACCATCAGCGGTTCCGGTAACCTCGACAAAACTGAAGTCGAAAAGATGGCTAAGGAAGCTGAAGAACATGCCGAGGAAGACAAGCAGCGTAAAGAAACCGTAGAGGCTCGCAATGTGCTGGACGGTGCGCTCTACCAGGCTGATAAATTGGTCAAAGATAATGGCGATAAACTGTCCGACGACGATAAAAAGACCCTTGAAGAAGCCGTGGCAGCCGCTAAAAAAGTTGTTGAAGATAAGGAAGCCGCCAAGGATGCTCTGGAAACGGCCGCCAAAGAGCTTAACGACAAATTGATGCCGATCGGCGCCAAAATGTATGAAGCGGCCAATGCTTCAGAAGAAGCTTCCGCTGCTGATTCCGATTCCGCCGAAAATGACGGCGAAACCTCCAAGAGCGACAAGAAAGATGACGACACTATCGAAGGCGAAGTCGTTGACGATAAAGACGACAAGAAGGCTTAGGCGACCTCATGGCCGCGCCTGATTTTGTGCAAGTGGTGCTCACGTGCGGCAGCTGGCAAGAAGCGCACAAAATTGCCGAGGAATTACTTCACAAACGCCTAGTGGCCTGCGTGGAATTTCTGGAAATGCAGTCGCAGTATCGTTGGCACGGCGCGCTGGAGGAAGCTCGTGAAATAAAACTGATCATGGAAACTGCAGCTCATAAATTTCAGGCTATTGAAACCGAAGTTCAAAAACTGCACAGCTACGATACGTTTGTATTACAGCAAATTCCGCTCACCAATTTGTCTGAAAATGCCAAGCAATGGTGGTCAGAAGAACTAGGGCAGGAGATGGAGCGTGGCTAAGCGCGATTATTACGAGGTTTTGGGGATTGGTAAGGATGCCAGTGCCGATGAAATTAAGAAAGCTTTTCGGCAGGCGGCGGTTGAGCATCATCCTGATCGCGGCGGCGATGAGACCAAGTTCAAAGAGATCAATGAAGCTTATGAAGTCCTGAAGGACAATGAAAAGCGTAAACGCTATGACCAGTTTGGACATGCTGGTGTCGGCGGCAATGGCGGCGGCAATCCGTTTGGCAGTTATGGCGGTGCGCAGGGCCAGAATATCAATTTCGATTTTGGCGACCTGGGCTTGGGTGACATTTTCAGTAGCTTTTTTGGTGGCGGAGGCGGACCGCAGCAGCGGCGGCAGGCCCGCGGTCGCGACGTTGAGGCCGGCGTGGAGATTACATTTGAGCAGGCAGTTTTTGGCACTGAAGTTGATTTGGTATTGAACCTTGAAGATACCTGCGAACACTGCAAAGGCACTACAGTTGAGCCGGGTTATGAACTGAAAACGTGTGATGAATGTAAGGGTTCGGGGCAGGTGATCAATGTTACCAGAACAATTTTTGGTAATATTCAGCAGGCCAGCCTATGTCCGAAGTGCCGAGGCACCGGCAAGATTCCGGAAAAGGTTTGCAGCATTTGCCGGGGCAAGGGCACCCAAACCAAGCGGCAAGTTGTTCAGCTGAAAATTCCGGCTGGAATTGACGACGGAGCAACCATCCGACTGCGCGAACACGGTGAAGCTATCGCCAATGGGCCGAAAGGCGACCTCTATGTCAACGTCCGAGTCAAACCGCACAAAAAGTTCACTCGCGAGGGGGATTTAATCCTCAGCGAAGAACATGTTGGCATGGTTGAAGCAGCTCTGGGTACTGAAATTGATATTGAAACCGTTGATGGCTTAGTGCGCATGAAAGTTCCCGCCGGTACACAGTCCGGCTCTGACTTTAAATTGTCTTCACACGGCGTGCCGCATCTGAAAGGCGACAGCCGCGGTGCGCACATTGTCACAATTATTGTCGATACGCCGACCCGGCTCACTAAGCGCCAGCAGCAAATTCTCCAGGAATTTTAAACCGAGCGCGAGTGGCGGGTGTGGGTGACGTGGTCACTCTTAACGGCATACATGTGCTGGTCGGCCGATCCTACCATGCTTGCAAGGGCAGCAGTGTTCGAAGCAGGTGGTTTGTCACCGAAAATAAGAGTATCGCTCTGACCAATACTGATTCCCACGCCCTGCACATTATGCAGCAGTTCGTCAGATTGCAGGGAAAACATAACAGCTGCTGTTAATTTGTGCCGGATCTCGGCTGCTTTTTCGGTTACATCCATGTCTTCCAGCTGATCAAGTTTAAGCACATGCAGCGCCACGAATTCATCACCACCCCATCGACCGACCGTGCTGTGCGCGTATCTGTTTTGAAGGGTCTGGGCAGCGAGTCTTAAAACCCGGTCACCGGCTTCGTGACCAATGGTGTCGTTGGCTGTCTTTAAGCCGTCGATATCAGCCATAAAAACAACAGCCGCCTGGTTGGCAGTAAGACCACCCAGCACCGCTTCACTGGCCTCTAAAAATCCACCGCGGTTATAGACCCCAGTCATACGGTCGTGGGTGCTGTTGTAGCGAAGCTGATGATTTTCAATTTCCAGACGAGCGGATGCTTCGATGAGGGCCGGATCACCATCGGCGATGCGCGCAGTCAGTTCGGCTGCCTGCCACATGGCTTCCATTTGTTCAGACTTCCTAAGGGTAGCTTGCTGCCGGTGCACCAACAGCATTTCGTAGGCACCCTCATAGCGGGCTTCGGCTTTTACAGCGGCCTGCGCAAGTGTTGCTGCGGTTTCAGCACTCGGGTTAACAACACCTGTTTCAGCTGTCTCGGCTTCATACGCCAGCCAGCCGAAATAAGCGAATAATTCGTCAGGCGATACTACTGCCTGTTCGCCGCTTTGGAGGTGTCGGTCCCTGTACATAATTATACGCATATTAACATAATATTAGATAAAATACAAATTTTAAGAAGTGTTTACTCCGGTTTTATGCGGTGAAATGGTATAATTTAATGCAGGTAGCAAGAAACACAACGATGAAAAAATTTATGGGTTTTATCAGGCGTCATAACTTCCGAACGATGGGAGTGTCGGCGGTACTTTTGGTAGCGTTGCAGGTAGCTGCGTTGAGTCCTGCTGCGTTGGCACTGACCGGATTATTTTATCCGTCGCCAGCCAGTGGTACGTTTGCGCTTGGCAGTCAAGCCAATATTGCTATTAACTTTAACGGAGCAGGGCGGATTCGCAGTCCGTTAACGATTACGGTAACATCAAGTGCTAACCTGCAATACCAGAGTGCCAGTTTTGATGCGGCGACCATTACCTCGCATCAAGTCACCGTCAGTGGCAGCAGTATCCATATTACTGCCAATATTTCCGCTGCTAAAGAGAATGCCGCCACTGTTACAGTCGCAACTGTCACCTATAAAGCTACGGGCGTAGCCCAAGCCAGTCTGACGCTTTCGAATGGCCATAGCTCAAATTCGGGCTCACGTGATCGGGAGGCCGCTACCCAAAATGGCAGCTACACGATTCAGGCGTCATCGCCTGCTCCAGCACCGGCACCAGCGCCGAGTCCGGCTCCGGCACCAGCTCCGGCGCCCAAGCCAAGTCCGAGTCCGCCGAGTGGCGGTGGTTCAACTTCCACTACACCGGCCCCTTCTGGCTCGACCGCCAATAAGACAAATGTTTTGCCGCTACTCAAGAAAACCTCGACGGATACCACGCCTGGTGCAGTAGCTACGCCTGCCGAGGCAGTGACTAATCCATCAGTCGTCGGCCCAAATGATGAGACAACCGGTGTTGCAGGTGCCAAGAAAACAACTAAAAAAGCCGCCCCAACGCTTGCTCAGCGCAAAGCCAGTGCTAAAAAGCAGCACCACTTAATCGCAATCATTGGGGCTGCCAGTGCTGCAGTGATCGGTATTTTTCTAGCTATTGCAGCAGTTCGCCGCCGCCGTGATCCTTTTGTGGAACCTCCGGCAACTGCCGAGGATGCCAATATTCAAGATGTTTGGGCCAAGGCTCGGCGAACAACTATTTTGCCGCCTGATGATCCAAGCAAACTCCATACGCCGCCTCCCGGTGTGGGCGGCAACGGTGAATTTGCGGCGCTGGGCATTGTTGCAACATCCCCGACACCGGCCGCCACCGTGGTTGCACCATCGCCTGTGCCTCCGCCTCCACCACCTAGGCCAGCTCCAGCTCCACCGCCACCAGTACCAGTTGCGCCTGTAGCGCCTCCGCCTCCACCGCCCAAGCCAATGCCTCCACCAAAGCCTGCACCACCACCTCCTGTCAAACCTGTGCCGAAACAGAAACCTGCTCCACCTCCTAAACCAGCGCCGCCACCGCCAAAACCAGCCCCACCAAAGCCGCTGCCTAAGCCAGTACCGCTTCCGCCTCCGCCTCCACCGGTTATGGTGAATCCGCCGCCGCTTGTCGTGCCGACAGTTGACCCAAATGCAGTGCAACGGCCGGCGCAATCTTCCACTCCGGTACCGATACCGTATGCCCACAATGCTCATCCGGCTCCCAAAACCGCTCTGGAAATGAAAATCGAGGAAACATTTTACCCTCTGGAGGCTGAAAAATTCACGCCACCGAAAGTTGAAGCAACTGACGAGCCGCTTGATATGTTTGAAATGGCCAAGCGTTTTCCAAAAAGTTTCGGCAGTGATCACTATACGAACCCGCCCGGAGCGCCGCCTACTCAACCACCACCTCCTCCAAAAAAGTAGTCTCGCGGCTGCAAAATATGAACAAGCTTGCGCTTACCCCGACTTCCGTTAATAATAAAGCTCAATGAAACAACATCCGTCCAACCAAGCCGGTTTTATTCCGCTATTATTGGCAGTGCTGGCAATTGTCGCCGTGGCAATTTTTCTGATTTACACACGGGTGCTGCACGCCCAAAACTAAAGCACGCGAATCCTTCAGACTGAATATGATAGAGTGGTTGCATGAAACGGCTTTTTTTGGTTATAACTTCGGGACGGTCGGTGAGTACCACCTGGGCCAAACGCGAAAAATATGTCCGCGATTTTTACGCCCAGCTGGAAGACCGCCTGGAAGATTTCACGGTAGTCTATACCACCTATGACGATATTAGCTGCTTTGTTCAAAACGGCCAGGTGACAATTCGCGATGCCCGACACGATATTGATCTAAGTGAGGCCAGTGTGGTGCATTTCAAGAATTGGATGTTCGACAGTGAGCAGGCCGCCACCGTTGCGGCTTACCTGGAACAGCACGCCATACCATTCTATAACAGCGAAGTTAATGCCGGCCTAGCCTGGGGCAAAATCGGCCAAATGACCCGACTGGCGATGGCCGGCTTGCCGGTACCGGATACTTTTTTCGCTAAAAAACCGTATCTGTTGAAGCTGTTCGAAAACGAACAGCTGCCTGATGGTTTTGAATTTCCCCTGATTCTCAAAGCTGACGACGGCGCCAAAGGCAATGACAATCACCTGATAGAAAATGCCCTAGCGGCAATTGACGTACTGCAGGCCGCGCCCGAGGAAAAAGAATTCGTTTTGCAAACGTTCTTGCCTAATGACGGTGATTATCGCTTTTTATTTATTGGTTTTAACCAGGAGCCGCTGGTTTTTCATCGTCAGGGAGAAGCCGGCAGTCATTTGAATAACACTTCCAGGGGCGGGCAGGGTAGCATGGTCACTATTGCCGCCTTGCCGCCCGAGCACATCACTCTGGCTAAGCGGGCCGCTCAGCTGCTAGGACGTGAAATTAGCGGTGTCGACATTCTGGTAGACAAGCGCGATGGCCGGCCTTATGTGCTGGAAGTTAATTCCACCCCAGCCCTGGCAACCGGCTACGCCGTTGATCAAAAAAATGCCA
>CAYZSM010000031.1:0-6389 GCA_964481105.1 uncultured Candidatus Saccharibacteria bacterium
CCTCGCATCAGCGGGGTTTTTGTTTTGGTGTAGTCGCGTAGTGGCTGAACTATTCTCCTTCCTTATTGTAAGCTCATCCTGGACCACTCTATTTTAGTGGTGCCAGAGCACTACTTATGCACCACTAAAATAGAGTGGCTAGCTATTAACGACACGGCATGAAAACACGCGGGATTGATTAATTTCAATAAATATGCTATTATAATATTAATGTCTGAAAATCCCGCTCGTTTAACAAACAAAGAAGTTTTGCAGCGTAATGCAGATATCTTTAATCATTATCTGAGTGCTTTTCATGGAGACGTCTACTTAACTGCCATAAATTGCTTTCCTGATTTCACTTTTTTGCGCGATGTTTCTGTGGTTATCGATCCGAATACCAGCATTTTGGCAGGGGGAGTTGTAGGTGACAATGAGCCCAGAGTCTATATTGGCACACAGCCAGGAACGGTCACGCCGCAAATGAAAACAAGGATACTGGAACGCTTCCAGTTGCATCCAGACTTAGCAGAAATGCCGTACGAAGCCTTTGGAGCTTTCATCTTTGCGCACGAATTAGGTCATGTGCTACAAGACGATCCTCAATTTGAGCGTTTTTACGGTGACGGACTGAATGAAGTGCGTCCGGATCCAAAAAAAGATTATGCTGGCTACGTAGAATCTCCCCGCGAAACAAACGCGGATTTTATCGCTGCCGAAATAATAGCTAATACGGATCTGGGTCGAATGATTGGGTTTATGCCACCCGTGGAAGGACCTAGTGAATGGAAAGAATGGGCTGCTCAGCATCCAGTACCCAAAACTATCAGTATGGCTTTGGAACCATAGTTAAAAAATCGCTATTTTTGTGACAAATTTAATTGTTGCGGGCGCTGCGCTCCGTGCATACTTTGCTTTTAAGCGAGCGAGGAGGGGAAATAATTATGGCGGATTTATCAGGTAAGAAAGTAGCTGTGCTAGTCGATAATTACTTCGAGGAGTCGGAATTTACCGGGCCGATTGAGGCGCTGAAACAGGCCGGTGCCACCGTAGAAGTAGTGGCCGCCGAACCGGAGAATGGTCAGGTGCAAGGTTTAAACCACATCGACAAGGGTCAAAAATTCTCGATTGATAAAACGCTGGATGAGGCGAACATTGAAGATTATGATGCTCTGGTACTGCCCGGAGGTGCCATGAATGCCGATCAATTGCGCATGCAAGACAAGGCCCGTCAATGGGTCAAGCGAGTCACCGAAGCCGACAAACCGCTGGCGGTGATTTGCCATGCGCCTTGGGTGCTGGTCAGTGCCGGCCTGGCTAAGGGCCGCAAGCTAACCAGTTTCTTCACCATCCAGGATGATCTCCGCGACGCTGGCGCCGAATGGGTCGACGAAGCAGTGGTCATTGACGGCAATATCATCACCAGCCGCCAGCCGGATGATATCCCGGCCTTCAACGACGCCTTGATTTCGATGATGAGCCGGGCTTAGCTAGCCTTCAAGGCTAGTGTCGCTACCGGCTGATGCCTGGCTGCCGGCCGCAACTTTCAGGTATTCCCGAACCGTGAAGATTGCGTGACTGCTCCCGAACATTATCTCTTTAGCAGGGGTTTTGTGTCGAAGTGGCAAGTTTGAAAATGTTTCATCAAAATCGGGATCTTCTCGCAGTTCTTCATCGGTTAGCAATGCTTGGGTGACTGTTTCGCTAGCAATATCCAAATTCAGTTGGCGGCGGAGTGCCCAGAGAGGGCGATGATCAGTTTTAAGCGCGGCGATTTCATCTGTAAGATCTTCGCCGGACTCATCGTCCTCGCCTAGTTGGCTGGTTATTTCAATACCCTGGCTAAGGTGGTCGGCAAGACCTCGATATTCTAGGAGCTGTAGCGATTCCTTGATTGCATCACTCTTTACCAGAGCAATCACCACTGCATCAAAGCCAACGATCATATTGCGAACTGTCGACTCCGGCACTTGGCCGCGACTAACGTACTGCGTAAGTTCTGTAATATAGTCAGTTCGCGCCTTCGAAAGGGCCGGAAAGTCCCGCCGTAACTCCTGCTCCATCACGGTATCGCCTGCCATATTGTTCTTGGCGGCCAGCTCGGTGTAACTATCAATCTTGCGTGCCTCGGCTAGGGCCTCTAGAGCATTATCCCGCAGTACGTTATCTCCTGTCGGAGATTCGCTAAGCTCTTTGAAGGCCTCTGAAAATGTTGACGGAAGATCACCGACTGCTTGGCCTTCCGGTGATCCGGCATATGCCGTAGGATTATCAAGCTCGTACCACGTTTCAAAATCACCAGCTTCATTAACCAGTTTTTGCAACCATTGTCGTTTGGTTTCTTGGGCCTGTGCCGCTTTATACTGGCGAATGGTCGTCGTGTCGACGCGCGGATTATACTCATGGACAAACTCGCTCTTTATGAGGCCAGGAATCATATCCTTGGCACCACTGCCAAAAATACGAGTTGTTTCGCCGTCCCATGAGTTGACTTCGATATGATTGTAGGTTGGATCCTGAAAGAGCCTCACTGCCGTTTCACTTCTGGCAAGATAGATATTTTCGCCGGCGTGCGAGAAACGTTGGGCGGGCTCTTGAGCATCAATGTGCGAAGGACGATACACCCAGGGAAAGTTCTTGTCTCGCATTGTCTGAAAATCCGTTTCACTAACTTTGCATTCCCGAGTGATAGTTTCGATTTGATCAATATCCTGAGCGTGAATGGAGTGTCCGCGGTGAGGAATACGACGAGTGATGGTGTGTTCGACACGATCTTCACCGTGCTCTTCGCCGATAATGAGCCTGGTGGTCGGATGCCTGAACGTCACATACTCAATATCAACATCGCCATCGGTTTTTTGGATTGACGCGGGGGCCTCGTGAGACTGTGGATCCGTCGCTCGGCGACCCTCCACGAGCGACTGCGGGTCGGTGCCATGATACACAAGAATATTTGAGTACCGGGACCGGCGATCTATAGCCACTGCGGCACTCCCGGCAAACGCGCCCATTATGCTGCGGCGCATTTTATCAGGTATTTCACGAATAATCGCAGTCTGGGCGGCGGCTAGATCCTCACCGGACAGTAGGGGTTCATCGGGGGGAGTTGGTGCCTCTTGGGAGCTCACAATAGTTTCCTTCGATTGAAGTATGGCATTTTACCACAATTTTTTCAATATGCAGTAAGATTTATCACTCTTGCCCTCGCGCATAAGATTAGGCATTTCCAGCAGCAAGGGGCATATGGTATTGAAGCCTGGGGGTATAAAGTAAGCAATTGCCTTACAATGCCTTATTTAATAAGCCCCCCTTATGGATACCCACAGTAATGTGTCAGTGAGCAAAGTCACATATTTGCCTAGTACGCGATGTTACACTAGCACTTAGTACTGCTAGAGGAGGGTAACGAATGTCACTAGCGTATATGGAGGGGGGTCACCCCAAACATGATCCTTCACGCTGGGCATTACCAGGGCCAAGTGAAGCATTAGTTGAGGGCGGTCTGGGCTCTGCCAAAGCTTTGGAAGTATATCGAGCCAACCGCTTGCAGCACCAAAGAAAGGCCGCAAGTAGAAAAGCGGCGAGCATTTTGGGCGAGATGTCAGAGCAATGGGCCCAAAAATCTCAACCGTCGTATCTGGGATTGCTGGAACTGTGAAGCTGACGGTTTTTGGGGCTTCGGGTAAAGTCGGGCGGCAAGTGGTCGCTTTGGCGCTTGAGCATGGCTATGAAGTCGTGGCTTTCGTGCATAGTCATGATCCTTTTACGCCGCAGGAAAAACTGAAAGTTATCAAAGGCGACATCCGTGACCGGGCGGCAGTAGCGGCGGCTTTGGCCGGCAGCACCGCAGCTATCAGCGCTCTCGGCAGCTGGGGTACCAAAGATAAAGACGTGGTTTCCACTGGCATGCGGAGTATTATTCCGGCTATGGAACAACTGGGCATCACTAGATTAGTAACACTTACCGGCGCCGGGGCGCTATGGTCAGGCGATACACCCGGCCTTATGACTCGCTCCAGCCATGCTCTCATGGGGATGGCAGCCTCTAAGATTCTGCGTGACAGTGAGGAACATCTCCGGTTACTGGACGCCAGTCGGCTGGATTGGACTTGTTTGCGTTCACCAGTGATGCGCTCGCATGGGCGTCCTATGTACCGGCTAGACAAACAGATTCCCTTACCGTGGGCGTCAATACCCAGAGCAGCCGTGGCCCGGGCTTTGGTAAACGAGCTCAAAAACCTGGATTGGACCCGTTCAGCACCGTTTTTGCACGCTAAATAACCTGAACTAATCTGTAAGAAAATTAACTGTCGATTTGGATCCAACCTTCTACGCTATGGTCGGTACGTGCACCTCATTGTATCCAAAGGGAGACTGTTCATGACAGAGCGTAATACCACGCGCCGCAAAACCACTCAGAAGGCGAGAGCCATCGTCTGGTGGCGAGAATATTTGACCTAAGCACGACTTAGTCTTGAAAGCTTCGAGGCCAGAGTTTTTGGGAGCTGACCGCGGCAATTTCGACCGCGTAATACACCATTTGGGCCTGAAGATAGAGCCAAAACAGCAGGCCAAGCGTGACCGCGAAGTAGCTGTACAGCGCATCGAGGCTTTTGAGCTCGTGTGCCAAAATATAGCCTCCTACAGATTGTAAAATGACCAGGCCGACAGCAGCAGCGGCCGCCCCGGCGCGGATTTGGCGAATTTTGACTCGGCGCGGCAAGCTGAAATTTATAATAAAGGTAAACACCCAGAACAAAATAAAAAGATTTACAGCCAGCGACAATCCTCGAAACATCCAGCCCGATCCAGCGGCGTTGGCCAGCCCGGCGCTAAGTGCAGCTACTAAGAAACCGCTGCCGCCTAACGTTATTAATGACAGGCTCTTGATAAGCGACTTTGGAAAAGCGATAGCCCGCTCCGAATGCGGGATTCCCCAGATGTGATTGACACTCTGCCGAAACGCGTCAGCCACGCCGCGGGTACCATAAAACGTAAAGAGCAGGCCGACCAGCAGCGGAAAACCGCTTTTATGCAGGGTGTGGACATGCGATCCTAATTGGCTGCCTAACAGGGGGAAATAGTCGGTAATTCCTTTTAGAAGGGTGTGCTCCACGCGCGGATGACTGCCGATAACAATGTCTATGACGGTGGTCAATACTAATAACAATGGAAAAAGCGCCAGAAAGGCGTAATAGGTCAGCAATGCGGCCCGCGAACCGGCCTCATCCTGGCCATACTTTTTAATTACAGCATACAGAAAGGCCACCGGCTTATGCCGCTGTTGATAGCGATCCAGATTACGGATAAATTTTTGCAAGGTGCTCATAAATAAAAAGGTATATCCGGAGTCTATTGTCGCATGTAAAAATGCTTACAGCCAATTGTTAGGCATAAGCTGGATAATGTGGAAACTAACATAAAAGGAGGACTCGTAATGTCCAGCGAAGAAGCCGATACTCTAATGGAAAATCTTGAAAAGAAATGGAGCGCCCGTAATCGGGAAGCTTTCATGCACCGCATGGAGCGAAAACTCAACCGCCGGGACAAAACCGGCAAATACAGCAGCTTCTAAATTAGGCGCTGCCAGAGCTTCTAAAACCGAATTCGCCGCATCAGGCGGTCCACGGCATCAGGCTGATGCTCGTCAAGAGGAAGATAGTCCGATAGCATAGCCATGATTTTTTCTTCGTCGGCCGGTGCGTAATAGATGGTAGTGAGTGTGCCAAAGCGTTTCAGCGGCATCAGTACAATGCTGGAAAACGCTTCTTCCTGGACAATCGCAAAAGCTCGAAAATCATCATATCGAAAGTGTTTTTGGCCGATACTAATGCCCGACCTGTCTAAGCGGTACTCTACCTGGCGAGGTTTGTGCGTGGCGTAAACCCCTAGCATTACAGCAGCAACGGCAACCACGGCAACCGACAATACGTCAGTGCTTATTAGGTAAACTACGGCGCCAATAATCGCCGCCGCCAGAGCTAGTCCTAAAAACCAGCCGATGGATTTTTCATGAGCCACAAACTCCGAAGCCGTCCAACTAACTTCGGCGCCATCCGGAATTTCCGGAGCATCATTGTCGGGTCCTGAAGCTTCCTCGGGCCCCGAGGCCTCGTCAGCGTGAAAGAATCCCGGCTCTTCTTTAGAAGCCTGGCTCTCTTCCTCGGAAGGCTGCTCTTGTTCTTCGGGGCTTTGATCTGCGGGCTGGTCGGAGAGAGGCTCCTGCTCATCGCCCTCAGAGGGCGGCGTATCATCATCTTTCATAAGCGTTATTGTATCGCAGTTTTGGAAAGTCTGCTCGGTACTGCTATAATCACCTCTGTTAGAAAGCCGGCAAGCATGCTGCCGGCGGCATACGGAAGGGTGTCCGAGCGGTTTAAGGAACTGGTCTTGAAAACCAGCGTGCCAGC
>CAYZSM010000032.1:0-6164 GCA_964481105.1 uncultured Candidatus Saccharibacteria bacterium
CACAAAGAGTAAATCTCCCCAAAATAAGGTGTCACCACCCTCGAAAGGAAAGATGTTGGACAGTGCACGCAGGCGAAAACCGTGATCCCGAAACCAGTCACGGTAATAGACCCGTTCTTTTTGGCGCTGTGGATAGCGAAAATTGGCCAGTAGCACAGCGCCGTCTTGGACAATACCTTGATCGGTAGCGAAGACCATGTCCGGCACATCTGGCTGTTGTTCAATCACCTCAACCTTAATTTTTAGCGCTCGAAGTGTGGCCACCAGCTTTTCCCACTCTGTCAGCGCTTTGGTGCCATCGACGGAGTACGGCTGCATGTGCGGATTAATAATGTAGTCGACGGTGAAGTGACTGGGGCGGCAAAGCAGGACCCGTTTGACGCGGGAGGGAGCTGGGCTCATCGCTAGCTACACCTTGGCTTTTACGAGTTTTGCGACCATCTCTTTGGCGACAGAATCAGAGGTAATCAGGGGAGTGTTGGATTTCACGGCTTTTTCACGGATAATCTGGCCGTCAGTTTTTTCTTTGACTTTTGTATCTACCGGATCTTTAGCGGTCGGTATGTTTATGATCAGATCGAAACGATTGGCATCGAGTAACTGCCCCAAATTGGGCTTCAACTCCGGGGTACTGATTTTATTGACTAGTATAGCTTCGATATCGTGGGTTTTCAGGAACTTATGAGTTTTATAGGTAGCGTAGAGCTGGTAGCCCATGGTGTTCAAAGCTTTCATTTGCGGCAACAGCTTCAGTTTTTTGTCGCGACCGCCGATGGCTAGGAGGGCAGTCCGGCGGCGGCGCTGCGCCAGCTTCATTTGCAGGGTGTAGTGCTCAATGAAACCGGCCGAAGCATTTTGGTTGAACGATTCATTGGAATCCATAAATGTCGCCAATTTCTCGTCAAAAATAGTGTTGGGTGTTTCCACAGCGACAGCTTCGGCGTGACCCTTGAACAGTTTTACGGTCACGCTGCCGGTAATTTTTTCATTAACTTTGTTCAGATAAGCGCCCAGGTCTTCCATAAGCGGCTCAAACCACAAAGCACCGTAGACCAAATATGCCCACTTTTCATCGACAATTGATTTGAACTCGTTTTCCAGGCGCGTTGAAGTGTAGCGCTCCAGCGCTTTATGGGCCGTGATAATTGTTTCAGCGGCTGGCGCTTCATACAGACCGCGGACTTTCAGACCAATAATGCGGTCTTCCAACAGGTGCGTAATACCGATGGCATGCTCTCCACCTCGCTTATTGAGCTGTTCAATAACTTCCACCAAGGAAAGATCCTGATCGTCGACGGCCACCGGCAGGCCTTTTTCAAATTCGATCTTAATATATTCTGGCTTGTTTTTGGCGTTTTCCGGGGTTTTACAAATTTGGAGAATTTTGTCCAGCGGCGGAATCAGTGCCGGATTCTCAATTTCGCCGCCCTCACCGGTAACGCCCCACATATTATCGTCATAGGAGTAGGGTTTGTCTTTGGTTTGTTTGACCGGAATGCCATGTTCACGGCAATATTCCAGCTGTTCGTCGCGGCCCATACCCCATTCGCGGACCGGGGCAATAATCTTGATGTCGGGGTTTAGTGCCAGAGCCGAACCTTCCATGCGAATCTGATCATTACCTTTGCCGGTAGCACCATGGGCAATTGCATCGGCGCCTTCCTGAGCGGCAATTTTAACTGCCCATTTGGCCAACAGCGGCCGGCCGAGCGGCGTCGAAAGGTAGTAGCGGCCCTGGTACATGCCGTTGGCTTTGATGCTTGGAGCAATGTACTCGTCGGCGAATTCTTGCCGAGCATCCACCACCAGCGCTTTCACGGCCCCTAAGGCGAGGGCTTTTTGGCGGATTTCTTCCAGATCATCGGTTTGTTGGCCAATGTCGATAGTCAGCGCAATAACTTCGGCTTTATATTCTTCCTGAATCCATTTGACCATTGTCGAGGTGTCTAGGCCGCCGGAATAAAGCAGGACGACTTTTTTGACCTCGCCTTTACGGCCTTCATGCGATGCGACTTTCAGGTAAACATTTTTGCCTTTTAAGGCCATTTTAGCTCCAAAACGTTAAGATTCTATGCTTCAATTGTATCATTTTATCTAAATAATTCGATACATTCCTAAAAAGTTTAGTCTTACTGGCTATTAAAGTCAAGGCCTGTTACACTGGAGATATGAGCCGGTTGGTGAGTCATTCCGCGAAACAAAAAGGTCGACGCGTGCAACTGCTAAGCGGTCGCACACATCCAGAGCTGGCGGCCCAAATTGCCAAGCATCTCGATATTGAACTAGTCGACCTCGAAGTCAGCACTTTCGCCAACGGCGAAGTCCGGCTGCAAATAAACGAATCGCTGCGCGGTAATGACGTATTTATTATTCAAGCTCATAGCGGCCGGGTGAATCGCTCCATTATGGAGCAATTATTGATGATTGATGCCGCCAAGCGTGGTTCGGCCCGCAGTATCACCGCCGTCTGTCCGTTCCTGGGTTATGCCCGGCAGGACCGTAAATCTCAAGCCCGCGAACCGATTGGCGCGCGACTGATTGTTGACCTGTTATCAGTAGCCGGTGCCGACCGGATTATGAGTGTCGACCTGCATTCCGGCCAGACCCAAGGCTTCTTTGATGGACCGTTCGATCATTTGATTGCCATGCCACTATTTAAACAGTACCTCGGTGAGACTTTCGACATGAAGCAGTTAGTAATGATTTCCCCGGACGCCGGGCGGGTGAAGATGGCCGAGCGCTACAGTACCAAGCTGGGATGCGGTATGGCCATTATCCATAAACACCGGCCGGTTGGCGCTGATTCCAATAAGCCCGAAGCTCGCTATCTGATCGGTGATGTAAAAGGAAAGATCTGTGTCACGGTGGACGACATGATTGATACTGCCGGGACGATTTCTACGGCTGCCGATCTGTTACTCAGTCAAGGCGCTAAAGAAATTTACGGCATCGCCACGCATGGTGTATTCTCCGGACCGGCCTTAGAGCGTTTGGAAGCGTCATCCTTCACCAAAATTATCACCACCGATACATTACCGACTGCCGTCGAAGCCGCTAAATCTAGCTCCAAAATTGAAACTTTGACGATTGCGCCATTAATTGCCAATGCTATCAAAGCTATCGCCGCTGACGAATCAGTTTCCGCCCTCTTTGAGGGCAACAATCAAATGTAGCCGACTCTTGCGCATTTGGCCGTAGGCTAGTATGCTCTACCATGGCATGGCGATAGACGTAATAGTTGGTTTGCAGCGGGGAGACGAAGGCAAGGGCCGGTTCGTCGACTTAATGGCAGGCGAATATTCAGTGATTGCCCGGGGTAATGGCGGCTCTAACGCCGGCCACACCGTGATGCCGGACAGCATGGAACCGTTGGCACTGCATCAGGTTCCCTCGGGAATCGCTTATCCAGGCAAATTAAACATCATCGGCAATGGTATGTATGTTGATCCGCGGCGATTGTCGGCCGAAATCGCCGATGTTCGAGCTGTCGGTCTGGCCGTTTCACCTGACAACTTATTAATCAGCAGCAGTGCTCACTTAGTACTGCCGCATCATATTGCTCTGGATGCGCTCCGCGAAGATGGTAAGCTGGCGCAGGGCAGCACTAAATCAGGCATCGCCTTTGTAGCTGCCGACAAATACTTGCGTGAAGGCGTCCGGCTGGAATCAATCGACACCCCAAAAATCCTGCTGGAGCGCGCTCTTGACGGCCTGCAGCAGTTGCAACAGCGGCTCCCGAAAGCTCAGCGTAAATCAACCGCCGAACTGAAAACCATGGCCGAAGAATGGCTGACGACCGTCGAAGTCCTCAGGCCGCACATTGCTGATACCGTCGAGGTTATTAATGATCGATTGCAGGCCGGTGAGCGGGTGCTGGCCGAAGGTGCTCAAGCATTTTGGCTGGATATTAACCACGGCATGTACCCGGCAGTAACTTCTTCCTCCACGACTGTTAGCGGCCTACTGGATGGTCTAGGAGTGGCGCCAAAGCATCTCGGCAAAGCTATTGGCGTTGCCAAAGCCGTGAAATCGCATGTCGGTGGCGGCCCGTTAGTAACTGAAGTAAAAGATACGGCGCTGGCCAGCCAAGTGCGGGGCATCTTTGGAGCCGCCGACAGTGAATACGGCGCCACCACGCAGCGCCCACGCAGCATTGGCTATCCAGACCTGGTGGAGCTGCGTAATGCCATCCGCGTCAACGGTATTGACGAATTAGCGCTTTCCAAACTAGACCACGTGCCGCGCTACGGCCAAAAACTGCAAGTCGCTACCAGCTACATCTACCAAGACAACGAGCGGCCTACCGCCCCAGCCTCGGCCGTTGCTTTAGCTGCTTGCCAGCCAAATTACCGGGAAATAGCCAACTGGAGCGAAGATATTAGCGGCATCCGCGACTATGGCCAACTTCCCGAGGCGGCCCGTGACTTTGTGGAGCTCTTTGAGCGTGAACTAGCGGTACCAATTACCCATATTGGTGTCGGGCCGGGCCGCAGTCAGGTTATCTACAAGTAACCGCTCCTGACAATACTGTTGAGATGGATGCTGTTTGCTATAGTTAAGGCATGTCCACTCAGCAGGCCGACTTCGAGCAAATCAACCCGCCAATCATTGTGATTTTTGGGATTACCGGCGATCTGTCGCAGCGCTATTTGCTGCCGGCCCTTTACCACTTGATCAAAGACGGAGCGCTTGATCCGCAGGCTGAAATCGTCGGTATTAGCCGCCGGGATGTAAGTGCCGAGCAGCTATTCGAGCAGGTGGAATTATGCGTCAATGAAATTGACAAAATATGCGACCCGGTAGCACTCAAAGCTATCCAGGAGCGGACCCGCATGATGCAAATGGATCTTGACGACCCAGCAGCTTATGCGAATTTACGGCAAACGCTCAATGCCATTGAGGAGCAAAAAGGTATTTGCATGAACCGTCTGTACTACCTTTCCATTCCTCCCAAAGACTACCGCCCAATCATTGCCCATATGGGGACAGCTGGCCTCAATACCAGCTGCCAACATGACCAAGCCGTCACTCGTTTACTGGTTGAAAAACCCTTCGGTTTCGACCTCCATTCTGCCGAAGAACTGATAGCGGAAACGGCGACGGTTTTTTCAGAAGAACAGATCTTTCGGATAGACCATTTCCTGGCCAAAAACCCGGTGCAACAAGTTTTGGAATTTCGTTTTCAGCAACCGGCGCTTGATGAATTTTGGAACCATCAGCATATTGCCAGCATTGAAATCAGCGCCGCCGAACAGATTACTATTGAGGGGCGGGTGACCTTTTACGAACAGATGGGCGCCCTGCGTGACTTTATTCAAAACCACTTATTGCAACTGCTGGCCCTGGTTACTATGGATCGGCCTGAGCAGCTGAATAGTAGCTCGATTCATGCCGTCAAAGAAACGCTGCTCCAGCAAGTTCAGCCGATTCCCGCCGATGTGGCTGCTGACCGAGTGATTCGCGGCCAATATGAAGGCTACCGGGAAGAAGTCGACAATCCCGAATCCATGACTGAAACCTATGCCGGTATTACCGTCTATATTGACAATCCGCGCTGGCAAAATGTACCCCTGAGCGTCTGGACCGGCAAAGCGCTGGCCGAGAAGAATTATGAAATTACGCTTCAGCTCTGTGACTCCGAAGGAAAGACAGATGGCAGCCTGCATTTTCATATTCAACCGGACAAAGGTATTGAAGTGAGAGCCACAGGGTCATCAGCTTTTTCCTCAGCACTGCAAGCGGCAGTCCATGCTTTCAGTACAAGTCAGCGCAGGGAAGTGCAACATCCGGATGCCTACGAGCAGGTTTTAACGGGAGCTATCCGCGGCGATCATGCACTATTTGCCAGCAGTGAGGAAATTGTGGCCAGCTGGCAGATTGTTCAGCCGGTGCTCACCGCCTGGAGCCAGGCAACCGAGGACTTGATCATCTATCCGCAGGGAACAAAAGGACCGCTCGTTCGCAATGTTGGTTGATCTGGCCATTATTGCCGGTTTGATCGGCGCGGTGTACCGCGGCTATGCCATCGGTTTTGTGCGACAGCTGTTTTCGACCAGCGGCTTTTTTGCGGGACTATTAGTCGGTGCGTGGTTGCAGCCGCACGTGGTGCGCTTTGGATCGAATCCTGAAGATCGCGCCGCACTTACGGTGGTGAGCATTCTGGG
>CAYZSM010000033.1:0-6015 GCA_964481105.1 uncultured Candidatus Saccharibacteria bacterium
TGTGGCCGGTACCAGCGGTAAAACCTCCACGGCTTATTTTGCTGCTGCTTTGCTGCGAGCTGCCGGTAAAAAGGTCGGTCTGACTATTTCGCCGCATATTGATAGCGTCAATGAACGGGTGCAAATAAACGGTCAACCGCTAGGGGAAACTGAATTTTGTGAACTACTCGGTGAATTCCTGGAAATAATTCAAAAGGCCAAGCAGGCCCCATCTTATTTTGAGCTTTTGTATGCTTTTGCGCTCTGGGTTTTCGAGTGCTTGCAAGTTGATTACGCGGTGGTAGAAACCGGCCTTGGTGGCCTGCACGACGCTACGAACATTGCGAAGCGCCCCGATAAAGTCTGCCTAATTACTGATATTGGTTTTGATCATACCCACATATTGGGTGATACGCTGCCAAAGATCACCGCTCAAAAAGCCGGCATTATTCACCCCGGTAATCACGTGTTCATGTATGAGCAAGCGCCGGAAATTATGAAGGTTGTAGCCACCCAGAGTCGTCAACAGGCTGCGACATTACACATTGTGCAGGATTCGCCGCTGAGCGAAGAGGCTCCCAACCTGCCGGAGTACCAACAGCGAAACTGGAAACTGGCGCATGCCGCCTTTACGTATCTGACAGAACGCGACAGATTGAAACACTTAACAAGTAAAGTATTGCTAAAAACTCAGATAACGAAAGTGCCAGCGCGTATGGATATCCAAAAATACCAAGGCAAAACGCTTGTCATGGATGGCGCTCACAATGCTCAAAAAATGTTTGCGTTTGTCAGCGGTTTTCGGCAGCTTTACCCTGGTATGCGACCGTCAGTTTTATTGGCCGTCAAAGACGGTAAAGAATATGAATCGCTGGTGCCGTTACTTGCGCCTTTGGCCAGCCGGATTATTACGACAACTTTTGAGGCTACTCAGGATTTACCAGTTGTATCGATGAATCCTGACGTTTTGGCCCAAGCTTTACTGGCTGGCGGCGCCCAGCAAGTTGAAGCAATCCCAGATCAATTAGCTGCCTTGCACGCTGTACTGGCCGGGCCGGAAACGGTTTGTGTCATTACCGGATCGTTTTATCTGATCAGTCAACTCCGCAGCCGAGAAAAACTTGTATCATAGCTAACACCTGAGTATGTTAAAAAATTCATAGTGACGCTTATTGCGTTCCTCTATGCTAAGGGAGTTAAGAAACGAAACGGAGGGTACGCATTATGACACGCGAAACAGATATTCAGTGTCGGCCAGCAGCCAAATCTTATTTCGACTTCGGTCGTGGCTATGGCAAAGCGCTCACGGTCGCTTGAGCCTTCGCTAGCGATTAGATTCTTCCTTCAATAAAGACTAAGACTTGCCGCTGCCTAAGAATGTCAGCGCCATGGAAGCCGCTGCTACAATGCCGCAAATAGACGCGAACTTAACCAGCGTTTCACGGGTTTCAGTACTGTTTACGACGTTTAAAACCATAAGAACGAGCAGGAATGCTGTTACCGAAATAAAGATGATAGCGGTTAATCTTAAAACCATGTTAATTTTCATAATCG
Source organism: uncultured Candidatus Saccharibacteria bacterium (assembly GCA_964481105.1). Taxonomy (GTDB): domain Bacteria; phylum Patescibacteriota; class Saccharimonadia; order Saccharimonadales; family UBA4665; genus CAYMUN01. The sequence goes on from CAYZSM010000033.1 coordinate 1,534, forward strand.
CAGTATAGCAGATTACCTACTGAAAATAGCTTACCGATTATGGTAATCACTCCAGCAGTTAGGGCCGACCATTGACATAGTGCAAGGGATCGACCGGCTGACCGTTGATTTGGATCTCAAAATGCAGGTGCGTGCCGGTTGAGGCGCCAGTCGAACCTTCAAAGCCTAAAGTGGTCGTATTGTCGACTACTTGCCCCACCTGGACGGCAGTCGAGGCAAGATGACCGTACAGCGAGGTCATGCCGCCGCCATGATCAACAATCACGTGATTGCCAAATCCACTACTGGAGTGGATCACTTGGACCACCGTGCCCGGCTTAAAAGCTTTCACCGGTGTAACGCCTGGACGCTGACCGTCACTGATATCCAGGCCGGTATGTATCGGCTGATACGGCCAATGCGGCACGCCGAACAGTGTGGTGATGACACCGTGGATCGGCCACGTAGCTTGCGCTGAACCTGGCTGCGGCTGCGCCGCCGGCTGACTCACTGTTTGGGCTGTTGGTAACGCAGGATGCGCGGCAGCACTTTTTGCAACTGTGCTGACCAGGCGGCTATCAAGCACTGGTGCCGGCGTATGATCGGCTGGCCGTATGAGGGCGCTCACATTGGCAGCGCGAGCAGTGATCCCCAAGAAAGCAGCCGGAATATGAGACACAAACGCCACGCTCTTGCCAAGCGCCCTACCGGTGAACTTAGCAATAAAGACAATATTATTGATAATAAAATGAAACGTCAGCTGAAACATAAGCGCTATGCTGTGCACCATAGTGCGAATTATAAAGACGGTACTATTGACCGCAAACTTGCCAGCATGAACGATACTTAAGGCGACGGACATAGCCGACCTATTAATACCGACCTCAGTAGCAACGATGGTCCGTTTTACCTTTGCCGAAGCGGCATATGCACTGTTGGCGACCACGTTATAACTGCCAAAAACACCTGCCGTTTGAGCACTTGCCGCGGCATCGGCCGTCTTAGGCGGCGCAGTTGAAGTAGCACCAATAAAAGACAACAGCACCGAGAACAGCAAAAAACCAGCAACTACAATAAGCAGGTATGTCATATACCGCAATTTATAGAATACTAAGCTTACATGTTCCATAATATAACTCCCTAGTTCGCTACTAGGCTTTATAAGCTATATATTATACTCCTGCATTGCAAGCATTGCAGTCATAAGCGGCATAAAAAGTCAGAGCGCCGGTATCCTAATTTAGCCAACTACCCGCAATTTGGCTAAGCCAAGTATGGTTTTGAATGCGCCTTTGGCAATATGTAACTGATAGCGTTCGGTAACTACGGTGCGCGCATAAATATCAGGCAGGTTGGTGGCATGATATTTTTGGCGCAGGCGGTCGTACCACGGTTTGTCATAAATCTTCCAGAATTCTTCCTCGGTGTAATAGGAATGAGCATACAGCCATTTGCGACCGCCAAGTTTTTGAGTCATGGCTTCAATGGAGCGATTAACTGCAATAAATTTCTCGTAGGGCCGGACTTTTAAACCGTAAATGCCGATGTTATAGCCGATGCCGCCCTTTTGCAGGCCGTTAAATTGCAAGCGGGCTTTTGGCTGGATTTTGATGGGACATATCGGCAAGGGAACCGGATATATATGGAGCTCCTCATCCGCATATTTTATAAATTCCATGGCTGTTTGTTTTGGGATAAGAATATCCTGGCAAACAAATACCTGACCGGCGCCGCTGGCCTGTACGGCTTGATATAGTTTGTGGCCATGCATCAGCGGATCCAATATGAAGCGTGTCAGACCATTAAATGGAAGACCAAGCCGGTCAAATATAAGGCGACCCGTCCAAAAAGCGCCCCGATCAAGGCGAAACAGGTAGTCTTTTATGGGTACACTGTCGGTAATAGGCTGAGCTTTTTTGAGAATGTTCTCGGCGTACACGTAATACCAGGGATCCCGCGCCCGTGTGAAGCGCCGCACTTTGCCTTGAACTTCATCCGATAATTGACCTACCACCACGGTGCCGGAATTTGAGCTCATCATGCAGTATTCAATATAGTCACAGCCGGCAGCCATGTGTTTTTCCATTAGTTGCAAGCCTTCGCTGTAGCTGCTCACTTGGTGATGAGTGAGCTGGACATATTTCTTGGCCGGAACAAGCTGCACGGCAACTGCCGTAATAACACCAAGCGAACCGTACGAGCCGGCGGTGCCATAAAAAAGGTCAGCATTTTTGGATGGAGAAGCTTTTACTAATTCACCGTTGCCGAGGCACATCTCTATCCAGCTAACAGTATCGTTGAATGAACCATGTTTATATGATGAGGTTTCGGCAACTCCACCCTGAATAGCACCCGCGACAGTAATGGTCGGCAACTCCGGCACGACAGCCGGCATCAACCCGTGTTTAAGCGTAGCCTTTACCAACGACTCCATAGAGACGTTTGCTTCCACGACCGCAATACGATTTGCCAGATCAATCTCCAATACCGTATTGAAGCTACTGGTATCAACAAATTCACCTTTTTTAAAGGTTAAAACGCGGGTCGAATTAGTGCTGCCGTGATACACCCGAAACGGCACCTTGTGCGCATAAAAGTGCTGAATTTGAGCCTGCAGTTTCTGGACTTTAAGCTCATGTTTCAATGCCATCTGTAAATCATAGCACGGGAGCTAAGCTTGGCTGTTCCCATAGCTATTTGCCCAGAGTAGGTTAAAATTGATTCGAAATGTTCTTGCTATTGATTGCTCTTTTAGGTTTTGCCTCAAGTATTTTGAGTAACATATCTGGCGGTGCCGGTTCACTCATTCTTTTACCGGCATTGTTAGTTTTAGGCGTAGAGCCAATTGTTGCCATCGGCACTATAAAAGCGGCCGGTATAGGACTGGTAGTCGGCACCTCATTTGGTTCTCGCAAAAAGAAACTCATTCGTAAAGAGCACGTTAAACCATTGCTGGTAGCTTCAATAGTCGCTAGCTTTTTAGGACCCCTACTATCGCTGAGCCTTTCGAACCATTCCGTGAAAATAATCAGTTCAGCTCTGATAATTATCACGGCGCTTTTTAGTCTTTACAGCTGGAATAAGACTGCCGAGGCTCAGAAATTTTCAAGAAAATCTGAGATCGTCGGCTATTGCTTATACTTTTTCAGCAGTCTGTTTCTGGCAGGTTTTGGTTCAGGGATTGGATTATTAAGCACCTACATTCTCATTAACATTATTGGCATGTCAGCCTTAGAAGCGGTAAGTACTCGCCGACTTGTTGGACTAGTTGCCGGTCCACTGCAGTTGCTGCCATTTTTGTTAAGCCATAAAGTAGATGTAGGATTAGGAATTGCCCTGCTTCTCGGCAGTTTACTCGGCGGTTATGTTGGACTACATGTCGCAATAAAACAAGGTAATGAGTTTATTAAACGCATGACAGCCATCAGCGCGATTGTTCTTTTAATATTTGCTTTTGTGTAGGGTTGGAGCGCGTTATTTGTATTCTATGCGTAGCGCATAGTAAGTATCATCTTCACTCAGGTTTTCTACCGAATGAAGTGGCTCGGGTTCAAGCTGCTCAATTAAAGGATTATCTGGCGTCACATCCTTTTTCGATATGTCTTCAGCCCGACCATCGGCATAGTAGTAGCGCAGCAAGGCTGATCGAAAAACTCGCATCTCACTACGCCGACGGTGGTGATGAAATGGCTCACGCAATCCAGGAGGCAATAGCACCAAAAGCTCGCGCCTTGTGCCATCTTCAAATACAACTATATGAGAGTTTGGAGCGGCAGTAGCACCATCGTAACTAACATCTTCTTCGGCATTGGCCGGAGGTAATTCAAAGTCTGTCATGATTCAATTGTAGCCTTTCTCTTGGTCAATATTCATGTTTAGTTTTAGCCTGACGTTTAAAGCGAAATATAGCACCACATTTGGGGTCAGGGCAGGCAATATCGGTCTCGTAAGACATCCAATCACTCTCTTGCTCGGCCCGTTGTTTGGCAGCAATGTAGGGCATTAAACTGGCTAAAACGTAATGAGAAAAGTGTTTCGTGCCTTTTTTAAACTCAAGATTTTCACCCTTTATGACAATTGTATCTCCAGGCTTGTGCGAGCAGTTAAATGTATCAAGATCGCCTATTGTTTCAATTTCTAAATTGTAAAGGCTATATTGCATTGCTACTCTCCTAGTTCTCTTAAAACACTATCGCCTATAAATTTTATAGCTGTTGCTCTATCGTTCAGGCCATGAGGTGTGCCAAATTCGAAACGGTCTACCACGCCGTTCATTTTCTGTATGACAGTAGTTGCATCGTCTGGCGTACCTGCAATAGCAAATTTATCGAGCAGTGCATCTGAAATTGAATCACTAGCTTGCTTATCTCCAATCCTAAACCTTTCAGTAAACTTAGCTAGTGAAGCTAATTCATCGGTATTTAGTGTAGTGTCTAACGGCCCTACCACATCTAAGTATTTGGCAACTTCAAACCGGGCTAAAGAGCGCGCAGCTTTTCTGTC